>NZ_PDEL01000025.1:0-59727 GCF_002556465.1 Klebsiella sp. MBT K-1
GGGGAAGGGGTCAGCGTGGGGGAAGAGGCGACGGCGGTGATCCGCGTTGAGCGCCTGCGCATCGCTTCGGCGCCTGAAGAGAACATGCTGGCGTTGCCGCTGTTGACCAGCATGTACCTCGGCGACCGCTGGGAGTATCTGTTTCGCACCGAAGGCGATGATTTCGCCATACGCGCCTACGGCAGCGCGCTGCGCGATGCCGAGCGTTGCCATCTGGCGTTGCCCGTCAGCGACCTGTGGATCTTCCCGAAAGGTTGAGATAAAAAAAGCCCCGGCGGTGAAGCCGGGGCAAACCATGTCAGAGCTTATTTATTATTAGTTAAATACCATGCCGCCATCGATCAGCAGCGATTGGCCGGTCATATAGTTGGAGTCCGGACCGGCGAGATAAGAGACGCAGGCCGCGACGTCTTCCGGCTCGGATAGCCGTCCAAGGGTAATGCGTTTGGCGAACTCCTGGGTTCCGTAACCCAGCGGTTTACCCGCCGCTTCGGAAACCTGGCGGTCAATCTCCGCCCACATTGGGGTTTTGACGATCCCCGGGCAGTAGCCGTTAACGGTAATCCCCAGATGCGCCAGATCGCGGGCGGCGGTTTGCGTCAGGCCGCGCACGGCAAACTTACTGGAGCTATAGACCGCCAGCTCCGGGTTACCTATATGGCCCGCCTGGGAGCAGGCGTTGATGATTTTGCCGCCGTGGCCCTCTTGTTTAAACGCCTCGACCGCGGCCTGGATGCCCCAGATAACGCCTTTGACGTTGATATTGTAGACTTTATCGATCACGTCCTCGCGAATCTCCTCGATTGGCGTGGAGGGCGCAACCCCGGCGTTGTTGACGATCACGTCAAAACCGCCGAGGCCCTTGCGCGCCTGTTCGACGGCGGCAAAAACCTGATCGCGTTGAGACACATCCACCTTCACCGCCAGCGCCCGGCCGCCGCTGCGGTTAATTTCATCGGCGACCGCCTGTGCGGTGGCGTCGTTATAATCGGCGATAGCCACGGCAAAACCATCTTTCACCAGGCGAAGGGCGATAGCTTTACCGATACCCTGGCCCGCGCCGGTGACGAGTGCGACTTTTTTCATTGATAGATTCCTTCTGTAGTGACTCAAAGTATTTGACTGAGATGGAGCTGGCCCATCAGCAGCGGGTTATCGCGGTAATCCACGGGGATGGCCACGACGGCGGGGCCGTCAACGTCCATCGCCGCCCGCAGCGTCGGCTCAAGGGCTTCGGCGCTCTCTACCGCAAACCCTTTGGCGCCGAAGGCTTCGGCATAGACTTTAAAATCCACCGGGCCGAACTCAACGCCGGAGAGCCGCTGGTATTTTTTCTCCTCCTGAATCGCCACCATGTTGTAGCCGTTATCGACCCAGATGATATGCAGGACGTTCGCTTTCAGCCGTACGGCGGTCTCCAGCTCCATGCTGGACTGCAGGAAACCGCCGTCGCCGGAAACGGAAACCACTTTGCGCTGCGGATTGACCAGCCAGGCGCCAATCGCCCACGGCAGCGCCACCCCCATGGTCTGTTGACCGTTGGAAATCATCACCTGACGGGCGCGGAAGCTGTAGAGATAGCGGGCGATCCAGATATGAAAGCTCCCCATATCGACGGTCAGGGTGACATCGCTATTGACGATGTCCTGCATGGCGCGAACGATGCGCAGCGGATGCAGGGCGAACTGGTTCAGCTGCGCGCCGCGGCGGTTGAGGAGCTCCCGCTGATGCTGGCGATCGACCAGGATCTCGGCGGCCTGCGGCGACAGCACCAGCTGGTGGTCGATGCGCTGAGACAGTTTGTTCAGGGTGGCGGCGATATTGCCGACCAGCTCGACGTCCGGGGTATAGTTACGCTCTTCGTAAGCGGGCAGCACGTCGATATGCACCAGCGTAGCGTTACCGTTATTCCACATGGCCGGCTCGTACTCCACCGGACTATAGCCGATGCAGATGACCAGGTCGGCGAGATGCAGGAGTCGATCCCCTGCCTGGTTGTTGAACAGCCCAACCCGCCCGGCGAAGCGGGTAAAGTGGTCCTGATTGACCGCGCCGGCGGCCTGATAGGTGCTGGTTACCGGGATATGGCTTTTTTTCAGTAATTCGCGCAGCGCCGCGCTGTTTTCCGTCTGGCTGGCCATCAGGCCGAGCAGAAATATCGGATTTTTCGCGCCGGCAATCATCTTCGCGACTCGCGCAATGGCTTCGTCCGGCGCCGCGCCGGTCTGCGGCGCATCGCCGGCAGGCAGAACCCTGGCGTGGACCGGCCCGTCGACCACGTCCTGCGGCAGGCTGACGAAGGCGCTGCCGGGGCGTCCCTGCTCGGCTGCGCGAAACGCGTTGGAGACAACCTCCGCCAGCGCTTCCGGCGCGGTGACTTCCACCGAGTATTTGGTCACCGGGCTAAACATCGCCACCGTATCCATACTCTGGTGCACCTGTTTGGCCTTATCGGCGCGTTTTACCGCGCCGCCCAGCGCCACCACCGGGTCGCCCTCGCTATTGGCCGTTGCCATCCCGGTAATCAGGTTAGAGCAGCCCGGTCCGGACGTGACCAGCGCGACGCCCGCTTTGCCGGTGATGCGGCCAACCGCGGCGGCCATAAAGGCGGCGTTGGCTTCGTGGCGCACCGGGATAATGCGAATGGAGGAGTCGAGCAGCGAATCGAAGACTTTATCGATTTTGGCCCCCGGAATGCCGAACACCTGGCGTACTCCCTGGGCCTCAAGCTGGCTGACGATGAGGTCGGCGCCGTGCGCCCACTGGCGCGGTTGATGTTGATTATCCACGAGAATCTCCTTAGTTTTCGACTGAGCGAATGGCTGCATCAAGATTGTCTGGATGCAGATCCGCCTGCAGGAAGGCGCTATCGGCAGGAAGGTCAATCATCAATTTGTGGATCTCGCCAAAGGTCAGCACGCCGTGGTCGAGCTGATAATCGAGCAGATGGCCGCCGCCCTGGCGGTCATCGGTGATGAAGTGTTCGTGGTAGCCGGCCACGTTAATGCCCTGCATATGCTGCGGCGTTCTGAACCCAACCAGGACCCCCTCGCGCTGGTTGAAGCGAAAAACCGGCTGGTCGTCGAGTACGTCGGTCATCGCCCGATAGGGCGGCGTCTGGCGCGGTACCGTGCGGGTATGGGCGTGGCGAAAATGGCCGTTAATACGCAGGGCGCAGAACAGATTGTCCGACGGGATTTGCTGGTCGATGATGTCGTGCAGCTGTTCGCGGCTGACCGGTTTATCGAACGTTTTGCGATACTGCGGCTGAAACCAGGTCATCACCGCGAACGGCGTACGCTGTTCCATACGGGCTTTGCGGGCGCTGCCGTCGGCGCGCAGCTGGTAAACTTCGCTGCTAAACGCGATCAGCTCGCCGTCCAGTTCATTAAAGGTCCCGAGGCCGAAATCACCGTGGGTGAGCAAATCGGCGATGGTCGTATTACCTTCATAAACGCCGCTAAGCAGCGCGCTCATCAGAGAGGTCTGGTAGATGACGCTATCGGGATGTTGCGCGGAAAATCCTCGTAGAGTTTCACACAGGCCCTCTTCACAAGAGCATTCAGCAGAATGGTTCATTGCCCACTTCCTCGTTCAACGAATATCAGAAAGGTTAAATAAATGTTGACCCGATTCAGCTCACAGTTCCAATATAGAATCTATGATTGTTTGAGACGTTTTCGATATGGAACTTCGTTATTTGCGCTACTTCGTCGCCGTCGCCGAGGCGCGGCACTTCACTAAAGCGGCAAAAGAACTTGGCATCTCCCAGCCCCCGCTAAGCCAGCAAATTCAAAGGCTTGAAAGAGAAATTGGCACACCGCTTTTCCGCCGTTTAACGCGGGGCGTCGAGCTGACGGAAGCGGGGGAGTCGTTCTATGAGGATGCCTGCCAGATTCTGGCGTTAAGCGACGCGGCGCTGGAAAAAACCAAGGGAATTGCCCGCGGGCTGAACGGTCGCCTCTCGCTGGGCATTACCAGCTCCGACGCTTTTCATCCGCAAATCTTTAGCCTGTTACAGCAATTTCAGCAAAGTTACCCGGGGGTGACGTTACATCAGGTCGAGGGCAATATGGCAACGCTGATGGGGGCGCTTGGCGAAGCGGAGCTGGATATTGCTTTTGTGCGCCTGCCCTGTGAGAGCAGTAAAGCGTTCAATCTGCGGATTATCGATCAAGAACCGATGGTGATTGCCCTGGCGCGTTCGCACCCGCTATCGTCCCACCGCGAGCTGACGCTGGAGCAGTTGACGGACGTGGCGCCGATTCTTTTCCCGCGTGAAGTGGCTCCCGGACTCTACGAACTGGTGTATAACAGCTATCTGCGCGCCGGTATTGATATGCAAAGCGCCTATCAGTCATCGCAAATTTCATCGTCATTGAGCATGGTGGAGGCCGGATTCGGCTTTGCGCTGGTGCCGCAGTCGATGACCTGCATCACGCTGCCCAACGTGAGCTATCATCCGCTGATGGGGACGCCGCTGAAAACCGATATCGCTATCGCCTGGCGGCGCTACGAGCGCTCGCGCACGGTGAAGCGTTTTTTGGCCATGTTTTAACCGGCGGAGTGACGACGACAGGAAATATTTAACGCTTTTTAAAACTGTTTAAGAAAGGTAGACGTTGGCGGCGGTTGGGCCTCGCAGTCCGTTGACTCGACGAAATTCGACGCGGATTCCGGGGCTGATTGTGGTTGGTTCGCCGGGCGATAATGCGGAAATATGAACCTGAACGTCTTTACGACCATCGGAGGGGATTATCAGGCCTTTGCCTGTTTTATTATCAAACGCTTTGACAATACCTGTCATTTTTTGGAACAAATAAATACCTTTTAAATATGAAAACCGGCACGACTATACCGTAAGCGCGCGGGAAGTCTATTCAAATCAAAATAAAACCCGCGCAGGCGGGCTTTTTTTGCCAAATGAGTTCGGCGCTGGCTGATTATTGCGCAATCACGCGCGGCAATCGGCATCTGGCAAGGGAATAATTATGCAGCGGATCGTGATGAGGACTGAAAGAGTTTATGGCAGTAGGGGCAAATGAGTTGCGCACCTTTTTGGACTCGGCTGAAGCTGTGTTCTGAGTCCTGAGAGCAGTTAGGGCAGGAGCATTTAACGAGATAATTACGGCGAGTTTTAGCGTCTTTGCGTTCTGACATATGATATTTCCTGATTTAAGAGTGTATGACCATACAGCATTTCGCGGCAAATAGCTCTAACTCATTCTGGGCAGCCAGCGGCGCGGGTGACGAGCGGAAGAGCGCGCAAACGCAGGCCTGGCCAGGTGCGCAAGAGAGGAATTTTCCCCTATTTTTTTGTGATTACCATCACCCTCTAAAATTAAATCGTTTTATATCAATGCATTAAAAGATACGAACTTTGGTTGCCAGAGAACGTTTTTCTCCATTTTTCCCTGATTAGAGGGAAAATAGGCAAAATTTTCTTTCCCGCCTGATATATATTTTAACGGTAGTCGGGCAACGCAAATCATGCTGTTAATGATGCGCTAGTCATATTTTTTAGGCTATTAAACGGAGTTTTGGCGGTTGTTTTATTCGCCAGCTGCGCTGACCATGACAATAAGAGCTCATGACATTTTATATCTGATAATAATTTGAGTGTACCCTATGAAAACCAGAACTAAAGATATTGCTACCCTGGCGGTTCATGCTGGAAATCAATCCGATCCGGTAACCCATGCTATATTTACCCCGATCGTCACGGCCAGCTCATTTATTCAACCTAATCTGTATGAAGGTGGCGATTTTTGTTATTCCCGGGTCTCTAATCCAACGCGTAAAGCTTATGAATCGGCTCTCGCCGAACTGGAAGGCGGCATTTACGCCACCGCCACCGCCTCGGGAATGGCGGCGACCAATATCGTTATGGAGCTCTTACCCAAAGACGCCCATATTATCGCGATGAAAGGCGTCTACGGCGGAACCTGGCGGCTGTTTGAAAAATTAAAAACGCATACCACCGGCGTCACGATTTCTTATATCGATCTGAATGATGAGCAATGCCTGATAAACACTATTCAGGAAAATACGGCGTTAATCTGGATTGAAACGCCGACGAATCCCTTACTGGAACTGGTCGATATTGCGAAGATTTGTCGTATTGCCAAAGAACGCGCTATTACTACCTGCGTCGATAATACCTTTGCCAGCGCCTGGAACCATAAGCCGCTTGAAATGGGTGCGGATATGGTCATGCTCTCTACCAGTAAATATGTCGGCGGGCATTCAGATTTAATTGGCGGCGCGGTGATCACTAATAATGAAGCGCTGGCGTCCCGTCTTGATTTCATTAAAACCACACTCGGCTCTATTGCTTCGCCATTCGATGCCTATCTTGCCCTGCGCGGCATGAAAACGCTGGATCTGCGCATGGCGCGTCAGTGCGGCAATGCGCTACGGGTAGCGCAATATCTGGAAAATCATCCGGCGATAGCCAGCGTCTACTACCCGGGCCTGCCGTCGCACCCGCAGCATCAGCTTTGCAGGCAGCAAATGCGTTCGGGCGGCGCGGTGGTGACCGCGACGCTGAAGGGAGATATCCAGAGCCTGAAACGCTTTATTGGCGGTCTGCACTATTTTGTGCTGGCGGAATCGCTGGGCGGAGTGGAGAGCATGATCAACCATTCGGCTTCCATGTCCCACGGGGCGATGTCAAAAGAGGAGCGGGAAGCCATCGGGGTTTACGACACGACGCTGCGTTTCTCCGTCGGCATCGAACATATCGATGATTTGCTGCAAGACCTGGAGAGCGCTTTCGCCGCTATGGACATCACACAGGATAATCATCATGCATGACTACGGTATCTGGACGATTATTACCCCGCTGGTCACGATTATTCTGGCGATCCTGACCCGCCAGGTGATCCTCTCGCTGCTGACCGGTATTTTTGTCGGCTACGCGGTGATTAACCACAGTATTATTCAGGGGATTGGCGGCACCCTGAACGGGATTATCGAAACCTTCGCCTCCGCCGGTAACGCGCGAACGATTGTGTTTATGGTGATGATCGGCGGCATTATGCGGCTGATCGTGGTGACCGGCGGGGTGCGTAAACTGGTGCAGTTTCTCTCGGAAAAAAACGATTTTGTCACCAATAAAAAATCGGTACAGCTGCTGGCGATGCTGGTGACCTCGTTGATTTTTATCGAGAGCTCGATAAACCAGCTGATCGCCGGCGCTTCGACAAAAAACCTGGCCCGGCGCTATAAAGTCTCGCCGGAAAAGATGTCCTATATTATCCAGACCTCCTGCGTATCGGTCTGCTCGTCGGTGATGATCAACGGCTGGGGGGCGGCGATGATGGGCGTTATCGGGGTGCAGATTGCGCAGGGTTACCTGACCGGCGAGCCTTTTGAAGTCCTGGCAAGCTCGATGATCTGGAACACGATGGCCTGGTTTTCATTAGCCTCGGTGCTGTTTTATATTCTCTCCGGCTGCAGCTGGGGGCCGATGAAAAAGGCGGAGCTAAAGTTTGAAACCGCGCTGATGGAAATCGAGCAAGAGCAGGGGGCAGACGAAGCGGACCCTGTTATCGATCACCCGGCCTGTCACTCGCTGCTCAACTTCTTTATTCCGATTCTTTCCACCGTCTT
Organism: Klebsiella sp. MBT K-1; assembly: GCF_002556465.1. Classification (NCBI taxonomy): domain Bacteria; kingdom Pseudomonadati; phylum Pseudomonadota; class Gammaproteobacteria; order Enterobacterales; family Enterobacteriaceae; genus Klebsiella; species Klebsiella sp. MBT K-1. The sequence continues at coordinate 7,615 of NZ_PDEL01000025.1, forward strand.
AATGGTTCCGGTGGTGCTATATATCACCGGCGATGGACAGTTCTCCAAAGGCAGCGGTTCGATGTCGGTCTACTCCGGCGTCATGTTTGGTACCGTCGTCTCTTTTATCTGGTTCCGCGCGCGCGGTATTCTGAACGTTGAGAACTTTTTCAAAGAGCTGTATATCGGCTACGCCAGCATGGTGAAAATTAGCTCAATCATGATCCTGGCTTTCCTGATGGGGCATATTTCAGCGGAACTGAATACCGGGCAGTATATCGCTTCCATTACCTCCGGCGTGATCCCCTCCGGATTCTCGATCGGCTTTATCTTTCTGATTGCTGCGGTCATGTCGCTGGCGACGGGCACCTCATGGGGAACCTTCGCCATTATGATCCCGATCGGCGTTCAGCTGGGGGTCTCATTAGGCATCGATCCGCACTTTATGATTGGCGCCGCGATTTCCGGCTCAATTTTTGGCGATATGACGTCCCCGATCTCCAGCGATGCTATCGTCGCCTCGATGGCGACCAACTGCGACCATATTGAGCATATTCGTACCCAAATGCCCTATGCCCTGGTGACGGGGAGCCTGGCGCTCATGGTTTATTTAATCGTCGGTTTTACTCTTTAATTCATAGGGTTAAGAACGGGTTACGCCTAAAGTTATTGCTCCAAAAAATGCGCCGCGGTAAATAACGCCAGTGTAGAATATTTCACCCCGCGTTATGCTTCGTTCCCGGCGCTTACCGCCTGATAACGCTTGTGCGCCATAATTTCGATGATTTGCCGGTCGGTGTGCTGCATGGCCCGCCCGGCAATGGCGCAAAGATTAGCAATCGAGTTTTCCACATCGCGATCGACGATGCCGTCGTTGCCGGAAACGACGGAGTTATCCAGCGCCAGCAGAATCGCTTTCCAGGCGGAAGAGATGCTGGTGGAGACCTTCATGGCGCAGCTGCCGGAAGCGCCATCGCAAATGATGCCGCTGACGTCGCCGATCATGTTGTTGATCGCCATGGCGATGGTGTCAAAGCTGCCGTTCATTAACCAGATAATCCCCGCCGCCGCGCCCATCCCGGCGGTGGTGGTGGCGCACAGGGCCGACAGGCGCGGGAGTTTACAATGGATATAGATGGCGACCAGGTGCGAGAGCGCCAGCGCGCGGGCCAGCTGCTGCCGGCTGGCGTTAAGACGTTCGGCGGCCACCACCACCGGCATGGTCGCCGTAATGCCCTGGTTGCCGGAACCGGAGTTAGTCATCGCCGGTAGCGATGCGCCGCCCATCCGGGCATCCGACGCGGCGCTGGTGCGGTAGAGGATCTCGGTAAACATATCGTCGGAAACCAGCCCGTTGTCGACCTGGCGCTTCAGAGTCGGGCCGATATGCAAACCCCACTCCTTAACCAGGCCCTTCTTTGACAGGGCGTCGTTCATCGCGCCCGCCTCGAGAATAAACGCGATCTCGTGCGGCGGAACCTCGCAAACGAAATCATAGATATCGCGCAGTGAGCTGCGGGCAACCAGCGTCAGCGGGTCGACGCCACGATCGCTGGCCGCGCTTTCGTGCTTGATAAACAGGGAGTGGCCCATTTTTTCAATGGCCACGACGTTGGTGTGGTCGCCGATGATGGTCACCGTCGCGTGCTCATCCCCCGCGTAGACCTTAGCGCGAACGTACAGAATCTCATCGCAGGGCTCCTGCAGTACCACGCGCACGGCGCCGGCCTCAAGCAGCGCCCTGGCGGCTTCCATTTCCCGCCGGGTGGCTCTCTTCAGCACCTCGAGCTTTGCCTGCGGATCGCCGGCGATGGCGCCGAGGGCCGCGGCGATAGGCAGGCCGGTCATTCCCGTCCCCGGGATAGTCACGCCCATGCCGTTTTTCATTAAATTCGGCGAAACCGCCGCTTCAATACGCACCACCGCGCCGGAGAGCTGCCGCGCGGCCACGGCGCAGGCGAGGGCGACGGAGACCGGTTCGGTACAGCCCAGCGCGGGTTTGACTTCCTGTTTCAGGGCGTGAATAAAGGCGTTCCATTGAGCATGATTTTCCCGGTATGACATGACTGAGCCTCTGGGTCGGTACAGAAAAATGTCCGTCGAGCGAAGGCGTCCTTTCCCGACGTGGATTTACGCCTGCGGGCCGAGGGAGGGCAGTATGGCCGACAGGGACGATAGTCAGAATATTACCGCACCCGGCAGAGAAAAAAGTTGCAGGTTAAATTTGTAAAATGGCGTATCCGGAGAAAAATTTTCTTTGAAAGACGCGCTGAAGACGCTTTTAAGACCGACGGGGGGCGGCGAGGTGGGCAAAAAAACCGGCAGGATTGCCGGTTTAGCGGTTAGATCTTACAGGCGTCGCCGCAGTCATCATCGGCAACAATGGCCTGCGCTTTTTTATCGGCATCTTCAAGACGTTCAGCGTTGCGCTCTTGCGCTTCTTCCAGTCCGTTAAAGACCAGGTTATCGAGATCAATTTCCATGCGTTACCCACTTAAGTTCAGTTTTGACCGTGAGCAAGTATAGGCAAAACGGCTGGGGGATGCACCCGGCGCGCGCGCCGGCAGCACAGAGCGGTAAGTGCGGGTAGGTTCTGTTAAAGAAGGAAATAACCGGCAACCTACCAATAATAATAGTTGAAAGACTATTTCAGAATCTGGCGGCGCTTATTTTAGCGCTGAGCAAATTATTTATTAAACGAATCGACAACGACCGGTAAGTTAAACATTGACTTGTATAAACTATGCTAATATTGGCGGGCTTATGGATGTATCTATGGATTATGGTCAATGGCTTCGACAACCGCAGTAGCCGCTATCAAAGAATGGCGGAAAAATAATAAATTTATTTGTCACGTTAAACTCAACTATAAAAAGGCATTGCGTAAATGCCGCGAGATATCGCTAATCGGAGGGAAATATAAGGAATATCAGACATTATGTGAAAACTACGCTTGCGCGAAATTAACCGGCGCAACCGAGGGGCTGGTTAACTTTGAAGATAAACCCTTCAAAGCCTATTTAAATAAAAAAATGTCAAAAAGAGCGAAACTCAATATTGCTCATGGCGCATTGAATTTTATAGAGAAAACCTTCCGTCCCGAGGCGTTGCCGCAGCTGTACGATATGGCGGCGTTCGGTCGTTCATTAATCGCTATTCCGCTGAAAAACGGTACCTGTATTGATGTGAAGCTTCTGGCATCGCCTTTTCAGGAGGAGGGGGAGCTGATGCTGTTAATGTTCCTCGGCGATAGGCGCGTCTACAGTATCTGTTTTTCCTGTACCGCAGATGGTCAGGCGTGGATTGGCGGGATCCAGGGGGGGAAAGACATTGATAATGAAGAAGTGAAGGCGCTGACCAAAGAGCTTTACGGCATCCGCCCTAAAAACTTAATTATCACGCTGCTGTACGGCTTTTTATCGCATTTCAATATCAAGGAGATCTATGCGATTGACAGCCATTATCATGTTAAAAGTGAGAGAGTAAAAACCAGTTATTCTGAGCTTTGGCTGGAAATTGGCGGCGAGAAGCATCGTCGCGGCTGGTATAAATTACCGCCGAGCGAGATAAAGAAAAGCCTGGAAGAGGTTAAAAGCAAGCACCGCAGCCAGTTTATCAAGCGAGAAGGCTTGAAAGAGCTCGCACAGCTGGATCTTGCCGCCGCGCTACGCGATATTTGCGTCAAGCGTAACGGCTAATTACCCTCGCTGCGTATTTGCCGGCGGGCGGGGGGCTGCCCACCGGCAATATCGGGATAAACCTGCGCTGATGGACAATAATTTCATAACAGGAAAGCTGAGAAACCTTAAAGCAATGGGCATAGTTAAGAGAGATAAGGCCAATTGTAGAGATCTCCTGGGGGCGCAGATAATATGACGATAAAAACGCATCTGGCTATTCATGCCAAAAATGAAAGGATCCGTTTCAGCATTACTGACGCGTCCGTCGTTGTTGCGATTTAAAGACATGCTGCCTCTGAATATTGATGCATCCAGTCAGCGAATCGCCATTCGGCGTTTTAAATAACCGTTGCGCCGTACGGCACCGCGAGCCGTTGCTGTTGCGCTGATTCAACAGTCCCCGTTTCCGGAGGCGGGTTTTCACCAGCGCCATCGTTCAGGGTTTCGGTATTCAGCGAGAGATCGTTTTGCGATGGAGGCTGGGTTAGCTGGGTTTTACTCGTTCGCCATCGCAGGCACGGCTGATATCTCCGGCGCCAGGGAGGCTGAACGTCGGGCGCCACGCGGCCCTGCGGCAGTCGTTATAGCCTGGTATCCGCGCAACTTACTTTTATAAATTAAAAAATTTTAAACATTTCATGCGTGATAGTTTTACATTATTTTTACAAATGAATATAATTCCTTACGTTCTTCGCTCTGTCCGGGAGCGTCCAACCAACATGATATGCGGTCTGTGCTCTTATCTGTTCGATAAGGCGCTATTTATATTAGATGTTTTGGTTTTTTCGACTGAAGTCGTATGGAATGAACTATGGACGAACGACAAGGTAGCGGGAGAGGGGTTTTCTTCACCGTTTACCGATTACTTTTTGTATTACTCAGCTTTGGCATTGGACTCTTTTTCACTCTCTGGGGGGGCAAACTCCTCTCTCTCGGCGGCAGCGCCTGGTACCTGTTAGCCGGTCTCGCTTATCTGCTCATCGCCGTCGGTTATCTCATCCGCAGCCGCTATGTCCTGCCTTTTGCCATTCTGACTTTCCTGTTGACCCTTTGCTGGGCGCTGTATGAAGTGCAGTTCAGCTACTGGGGCCTGATCCCGCGGCTGGTGGTTCCCGCGCTGATGCTGATGCTGGCCCTGTGGCTGGCGGCGACGCTGCCGATGCGGCCTGCGCGGCGGCGCTACGCCAACTGGAGCGCCTCGGCGATTTTCCTCGTGCTGCTGGCGACCCTGGTATCGGCGTTTTACCCGCACGGCGCCATTCATAACGGCGTAGTCAACGCGAGCGGCGACGCAACGCCGACCCTCGCGTCGAAAAGCGATAACTGGGCGTTTTTCGGTCGCGATGCCTCCGGCACCCGTTTTGCGCCGTACGATGAGATTACCCCGCAAAACGTCAAAAATCTGAAAGTCGCCTGGACGTACCACACCGGCCGCCGTCTTACCGGCGCCGGCATTGGCGTCGATGAAAATACCCCGCTACAAATTGGCGACACGCTCTACTCCTGTACGCCGCTGAACGTTGTCACCGCGCTGGATGCGGATACCGGTAAAGCGCGCTGGCGTTTTGACCCGCACGCAGGTACCGCCGAACACGTCACCTGCCGCGGCGTTGGCTATTACGATGTACAAAGCGATGATTCGCTGAGCGCGGAAGAGAAGGCCAGCCCGGCGCTGCTGCAGTGCCCGCAGCGTATCCTGGTGTCGACCGTCGACGCCCGGTTGATCGCCCTGAACGCCAAAACCGGCGAACCGTGCGACGACTTCGGCGAACACGGTAGCGTCGATCTGAAGCAGGGGATGGACAATACCGAAAACAGCAAACGCTACCACCCGACCTCGACGCCGGTGATTATGGGGCATATTGCGGTCCTCGGCGGCTGGGTGCGCGATATCGTGCACGGCGAACCTTCCGGCGTGGTACGGGCGTTTGACGTACGAAACGGAAACGTGGTGTGGGCGTGGGACGTCGGCCAGCCAGAAAACGTTACCGACCCGGTAAAAGGCCGCGTCTACACCCTTGAAACGCCGAACGTCTGGACGGTGCCGGGCTTTGATAAAGAGCTGAACCTGATTTATCTGCCGACCGGTAACGGTCCGCCGGACTACTGGGGCGGCGATCGCAACGCGGCCAAAGAGAAATACGGTTCTTCCGTGGTGGCGGTGGACGCCAGCACCGGCGAGACGAAGTGGGTCTTCCAGACCGTGCATCATGATATCTGGGATTACGACCTGCCGTCGCAGCCGGTGCTGTTCCATATGAAAAATGAGCGGGGCGAAGAGGTTCCGGTCCTGATCCAGACCACCAAAACCGGGCAAATCTACGTGCTTGACCGGCGCACCGGTAAGCCGGTAACCCGGGTAGAAGAACGGCCCGTCGCCCACGACGGCGCGGAAGGCGAACACCTCTCCGCCACCCAGCCGTTCTCCACCGGTATGCCGCAGCTGGGCGTCGAGCCGCTCACCGAGAAATCCATGTGGGGCGTGACGCCGTTCGATCAGCTGATGTGCCGTATCGATTTCAAAGAATCGACGTATCTGGGGATGTACACGCCGCCGTCAGAGAAGCCGTATATCGAATGGCCGAGCCTGCTGGGCGGCATGAACTGGGGCGGCATCACTATCGATGAGCGTACAGGAACGCTGTTCGTCAACGATATGCGTATGCCGCTAAGAATGTCGCTGGTGCGTAAAGAGGACATGGCGAAATATAAAGTCTCCACCGACGAGGTGCCGGGCTTTATGGGGACCGTGCGTCCGCAAATCGCCGGGCCATACGGCGGCGTGCGGATCGATATTTTGCAGTCGGCGCTGGGCGTCCCCTGTAATACCCCGCCGTTTGGCACCATGAGCGCCATCGATCTCAATACCCGTCAGCTGATGTGGCAGGTACCGATGGGATCGGTGGAGGATACCGGGCCGCTGGGGCTGAAAACGCATATGCATATCCCGCTGGGGATGCCGACGCTGGGCGGCCCGACGTCAACCGCATCCGGCCTGGTGTTCTTCGCCGGAACCCAGGATAACTACCTGCGCGCGCTGGATTCCGCCACCGGTAAAGAGCTGTGGCGCGCCCGTCTGCCGGTAGGCGCCGTGGCGGCGCCGCTGATCTATAAATCACCGAAAACCGGTAAAGAGTACGTGGTGATCTCCGCCGGGGGCGCCAGCCACTCGCCGGACGTGGGCGATGATATTATCGCCTTCGCGCTGGAGGAGTAATTAACCCCGATTTGCACTTACGAAGCAGCCGCCCCTTGTGGGCGGCTTTTTTATGGTCTGAAGCCTGGCCGACGCTAAACCGCATGGCAGGCGACGCGGTGGCCGTCGGCGACCTCCCTTAATAGCGGGATCTCGCGCCGGCAGCGGTCGCTGGCCTGCGGACAGCGGGAGGAAAAGCGGCAGCCGGCGGGCGGCCTCGACGGATCGGGTATTTCACCTTGCACCACCGCCAGCGGCTCGCTGTCCGGGTCGAGGGTCGGGACCGCCGCCAGCAGCGCCTGCGTATACGGATGCAAAGGTCGGCTGAATAGCGCATCGCGACCGGCGGTCTCCACCAGCTGGCCGAGGTACATCACCGCCACGTCATCGCACAGATGCTCTACCACGCCGAGGTCGTGGGAGATAAACAAAAACGTCACCCCGTGGTCGTCGCGCAGATCGGAAAACAGATTAATAATCTGCGCCTGAATCGATACATCGAGGGCCGAAATGGGCTCATCGGCAATAATAAAATCCGGGTTTAAGATCAGCGCCCGGGCAATGCCGATGCGCTGGCGCTGGCCGCCGGAAAACTCGTGCGGAAAGCGGTGGTAGTGCTGCGGCGCAAGACCGCAGATGCGCATGACGTCAATGGTTTTGTCATACAGCTCCTCCCGGCGACACAGCTTGTGCTCCAGCATCGCTTCACCGATGGCGTCACCGATGCGTATGCGCGGGTTTAACGAACTGTAGGGATCCTGAAACACCAGCTGGATTTTCGGGCGCAGCGCGCGCATCGCCTGCGGCGACAGTTCGGCAAGCTCCTGACCGCGAAACTTGACGCTACCGGCGGTCTTCTCATACAGCCCCAGCAGCGTACGGCCAACGGTCGTTTTCCCGCTGCCGGATTCGCCCACCAGGCCAAAAATCGTTCCCTGGCGAATCTTAAAGCTCACGCCATCCACCGCCCGCAGTTCGCCGGTCTGTTGACCGAATAGCCCATCGCGCAGCGGGAAGTGCTTTTTCAGCCCATCCACTTCAATTATGTATTCATGACTCATACCACGGACTCCGCGAGTTCACTGTAAAAGCAGGCCGCCTGTTGGGTTTGACCCACCAGCGGCGGAACGCCCTGGCGGCAGCGTACAGTCGCGTTGGCGCAGCGTTCGGCGAAGGCGCACCCGACGGGCAGGGCGGCGAGGTCCGGTACCTGACCGGGGATTGAGTAGAGGCGTCGCCGCCGCTCCCCCGGCACAGGGCGCGAGGCGATCAGCCCCTGAGTATAGGGATGCTGCGGGTTACGCAAAATGGTCGCTGTCGCACCTTGCTCAACAATACGCCCGGCGTACATCACCACCACGTGTTCGGCCATCTGCGCGATGACCCCGAGATCGTGGGTAATCAGCATCATCGCCATCCGGTTGGCCCGCGCCTGGTCGCGCAGCAGTCGCAGGATCTGCGCCTGCACAGTGACGTCCAGCGCGGTCGTCGGCTCATCGGCAATCAGCAGCTTCGGCTGGCAGCTCAGCGCCATGGCGATCATCACCCGCTGCAGCATGCCGCCGGAGAGCTGATGCGGATAGCTGGCCATCAGGCTATCCGCGCGCGCCAGTCCGACATCAGCCAGAAGCTGGATAGCGTGCTGCCATGCGAGCTTCGGCGTCTCGCCGCGGTGGCAAATCAACGGTTCGCACAGCTGCTCGCCAACGGTGAGTACCGGATTAAGGGCGCTCATCGGTTCCTGAAAAATCATCGCCAGCTGATTGCCGCGTAGATCGGCCATATGGGCGTTTTTCAGCCGCAGCAGATCCTGACCCGCGAAAAGTATCTCCCCGCCGTCAATGCGCGCCGCCTGCGGCGGCAGCAGGCCCATCAACGACAGGGCGGTGACGCTTTTACCGCAGCCGGATTCGCCAACCACGCCAACGGTCTGCCCGGCGCGGATAGTGAACGACACCTCCTGCACCGCGCGTACCCGGCTTTTGTCGGCGGCAAACGAGACCGAAAGCTGATTAAAGGTAATTAATGCGCGACTCATTTCAGCCTCTGTTTCATTTTGGGATCCATCGCGTCGCGCAGGCCGTCGCCCAGCACGTTGATGGCAATAACGGTGATAAAAATGGCGATCCCTGGCGGCATCCACAGCCAGGGACGGCGCTGAAAGTCGATCAGGCTGTTGGCGGCGTCCATCATATTGCCCCACGATGGCGTCGGCGGCACAACGCCAAGCCCGAGGTAGCTAAGCGCCGACTCGCTGAGGATGGCGTTAGCCACCGCCATGGTCGCCATCACCACCAGAATCGGTACCGTATTCGGCAGCAGATGACCAAACAGGCGGCGTCGCGCCGACAGCCCCAGTACCTGGGTCGCCAGCATAAAGTCGCGCTCGCGCAGGGAGAGGCACTGTCCGCGCACCAGCCGCGCCAGCTTCGGCCACTCCAGCAGGCTCAGCATAATCACCACCATATAGATGCGTGAGTCCGGCGAGAAATCGAGTTCGGAGAGCATCGCGCCCGCGACAATCAGCAGCGGCAGGCCGGGAATGGTCATCACCAGGTCGGCAAAACGCATGATGAGTTTATCGGTCAGGCCGCCGGCGTAGCCCGACAGCGCGCCGAGCAGATAGCCAAGGGCCACCGACAGCAGCATGGTCAGCAGGCCAATAATCAGTGAAATGCGCCCGGCCAGCAGCAGGCGGGTATAGATATCGCGACCGAGAAAGTCGGTGCCCAGCCAGTGCGCCGCGCCGGGCGGCTTGTTGATCATCAGGGCGTCGGTGGCGTCGTCTTGCCACGGCGACCACAGTGGTCCCAGGACGCACCAGAGGGCCATAATCGTCAGCAGCAGCAGGCACAGCATCGCCAGCCGGTTGCGGCGCAGCGCCCGCCAGGCCTGACGCCAGGGGGACGGGGTCACCTGGGCCAGCGCCGGGATTTCCGCCTTGCGCAGGCGTCGGTTGGAAGAGAACAGAGAGCTAAGCATCATGACCTCACGCGAATGCGCGGGTCGGCCCACGCGTAGAGCACATCGGCAATCAGGTTGCCAAGAATGGTGAGCACCGCCAGAAACAGGGTGAAGCCCATTAATACCGGGTAGTCGCGGGCGGCCAGCGAATCGATGTGAATATGCCCGGCTCCCGGCCAGTTAAACACTTTTTCGGTGATGATCGCCCCGGAGAACAGTCCCGGAAGCTCGAAGCCGAGCAGGGTGATGATCGGCAGCAGGGCGTTACGCAGGGCGTGCTTGAGGATAACCGTGCGTTCACGCAGCCCTTTGGCGCGGGCGGTGCGGATAAAATCCATTTTCACCACCTCGAGCATGCTGGCGCGAAAATAGCGGGTCAGGCTGCCCGCCTGAAGCATCACCAGCGCCAGTACCGGCAGCGCCAGATGGGCGGCGACCTGCAGCACATACTCCCAGCCGCTGTCGTCGCTGCCGGTATTGGTCATGCCGCCCACCGGCAGCCAGTGCAGATCGACGGCGAACCATTTGATCAGCAGCAGGCAGAGGAAAAAGGTCGGGAACGACATGGCGGCGAAAACCGCGACGCTCACCAGATGATCGAACGCAGAATTGGGCTTCAGCGCCGAGATCACGCCCACCGTCAGGCCAATTCCCCAGTAGAACACTAGCGCCACGCTGGCCAGCAGGAAGGAGTTCCAGATGTACTGGTTGAGCAACTGACTGACCGGGATCTGGTACTGCAGCGAGAACCCCAGATCGCCGCGCAGCAGCTGGCCGAGCCAATGGAGATAGCGGGTGAGCAGCGGCTGATCCAGGCCGTAAATGGCTTTCAGTTCGGCGGCGCGAGCGGCGGTGAGGGTGATATTGCCATCGATAAAATCGCCCGGCGTTTTGGCAAACAGCATAAAAATGATAAAGGAGGCCAGCAGCAGCATCGGCAGCGTTTGCAGCAGCCGTCTCAGGATGAAATTTCTCATGACATTCTCACGTCAGCCGCCGGGAGGCCCGGCGGCTCAGGATTACTTAACGATTTTGACATCCGGCAGGCTGCCGGTCAGGCCGTTGTAGATATCCGGTTTGAAGCCGCTAACCCGGGCGCTGCTCGCCGAGAGAATTTCGCGGTAGCCGAGAAGGATCACCGGCGGGTCCTGCGCCAGCACCTGATACAGCTGGTGGTAGATAGGCTTACGTTTTTCCACATCGAGCACCGAGTTGCCTTCGGTTATCAGCTTATCAACCTGCGGGTTGTTATAGCCGGACTCTTTCGCTTCCGCGCTGTAAAAATCCCAGACGCCATCGTGCGGGTCGTTAAGGGTGCTGGTGCTGAACGACGCCAGGTCGTAATTACCCGATTTACGCTGCGCCATCAGGGCGTTGAAATCGACCACCTGCGGTTTTAACAGCACGCCAATCTGTTGCCAGTTCTCTTTGGCGATGGGGATTAGCGCATCGTTGAGCACTTTTTTGCTGACCAGCAGGGTTAACTCGAGGCGTTTGCCCTCTTTAACGCGGATACCGTCAGCGCCCGGTTTCCAGCCGGCTTCGTCAAGCAGCTTTTTCGCCTGCGCCGGGTCGTAGTGATACGGGTTAACCCCGTCGGCGTTGTAAGCCCAGGAGATCGGCGCGATAGGCTCAATCGCCACTTTACCGTAGCCCTGGTAGACCACATCGATCAGCTTCTGGCGGTCAAGGCCGTAAATCAGCGCCTGGCGTACCTTGACGTCCTGTAAGGCCGGGCGGCGGACGTTAAATTCCACCTGGCTGTAGTCGCTGGAGCCGTAGAGGTTGATATTGGCAAAGCCGAGCATTTTTAGCTGTTCGATATCGTCAGGACGCGAGGTAAAGGCGTCGTAGTCGGTTTCGCCCGTCTGGAAGAGCTGGAAATTGGTCGACGGGTTGGTCACGCGATAGATAAAGCGCGGAGTCGGCGGGGTTCCGCGATAAAAATGGCTGTTAGCGTGGAAACGAATCTCCTGGCCAGGGATGTATTTGTCGTAAACGTAAGGACCGTTGCCCAGCGGTTTGCCGTGCAGGGTGCGCAGATAATCGAGATTGCCGCGCTGGTAGCCTTTGCCGTAATAGGCTTTGGAGAGGACCGGGCCGCCAATTTTTGCCAGCGTCGTCGCGCCCGGTTGGGTGGTGGTTACCTGGAGCGTTAAGGGGTCAACCACTTTCAGGCCGCTGACGCTATCGGCTTTGCCCGCCTTGTAGTCCGCGCCGCCGGCGATATTGGCGAGCGTAATATCGGTATCGCCATCGTATTTCGGGTCCAGCAGCACGGTGAGGGTAAAGGCGACATCCTCGGCGGTCAGCGGCGAACCGTCGCTAAAGGTCAGATTGGGACGCAGCTTGATGGTGTAGACCTTGTTATCCGGACTGACCGTCCAGCTTTCGGCGAGGCCCGGCACCAGCTTGCCGTGGCTGTCCCAGTCGATCAGGCGCGAGAAAATGACGTTGGTGACGTTCTCATCCCAGCCGTTGACGAAGAAGTAGGGGTTAAAAATACCCTGCGGCTCGGAGATGCCGGCCACGACGGTATCTTTGCGCAGCTTCGCGGCCGCGGGGATCTGGCTGGCATCGCTGGCCGGGGTGATCCCTTCTTTTAAAATGTCGTCGGCGATGGCGACAGAAGAAAATGCCACCGCGCCGCCGAGCAACGCTATCTTCAGAGCAAGCGCGAACCGCGTTTGTTTGGTTTGTAACCCGTGCAGTAGTCTGGACAAAAGTGCTCCCTCATCAATTGATTGCGTAGAGTATTTACAAATCATGACGAAAGATAAGAGGCGCACCGCGGCCTGTCTAACAACGAAAGGCTATGGCTTATAGCAATTTAGCATTAGCCATAATTTGGCATTAATCTGCCATTTTTGTGCTAAGCGCCAGCATTCTCTGCTGCCGTATCGCCGGAAAGGGTTAAGCGGTCCGCCACCCAGCCGGCATGCTGCTGTAAATGAGGATTTGCCAGCGGCTTCGCCAGGCGTATCCGCAGCTGCCCAATCACCCGTCCCTGAATCTGCTCGCAGCTGCCGTATAACAGGCGGGCATCGGCGCCCAGCAGCGCGGCGATGCGCTGTAAATCCGGTTCCTGCCCGCTGCTGCCGTCAAAATGCAGCGTGACCAGCTGCTGGTTTTCGCTCAGCGAGAGTCGTTCTTCCGCGCGGTCATGATGGAGCGTGCCGAGCAGGCTTCGCGTGACAGCATGTCCGGGATGACCAAATACTCGCCACACTTCGCCCTGTTCGATAATTTCTCCGTGCTCAAGCACCGCGACCCGGTCGCAGAGGGTGCGAATAACGTCCATCTCATGGGTGATCAGCACGATGGTCAAACCAAGGCGCTGGTTGATCTCTTTAAGCAGTTTCAGCACCGCATGGGTATTTTCCGGGTCGAGGGCCGATGTGGCTTCGTCGCACAGCAGGATCTCCGGCTGCGTGACCAGCGCGCGGGCGATACCGGTACGTTGCTTCTGGCCGCCGGAAAGCTTGGCCGGCCAGCTGTCGCGCAGGGCGCTGAGGCCGACCAGCGCCAGGATCTCATCAACCCGTTTCTGCCTTTCCGCGCGCGGTACGCCGGCCATTTTCAGCGGCAGCTCAACGTTCTGCGCCACCGTTTTGGTCGCCATTAAATTAAAGTGCTGAAAGATCATCGCGACCCGCCGGCGCAGGTCGCGCAGCTGGCTGCGGGAGTAGTGCCGCGTATGTTCGCCGTGAATGGTAATCTCACCGCTGTCGGCGTTTTCCAGACGGTTGAACAGGCGCAGCAGGGTTGATTTTCCGGCGCCGCTGCGGCCAATAATGCCGAAGATTTCTCCCTGAGCTATCTGCAGATTAATATCCCGCAGCGCCTGCACGCCGTTGGGGTAGGCTTTACTTATCTGGCTCAACTGAATATGCGTTGTGGGGTTGGGTTTTTGCGTCACGATGGCGGCTCTGTTAACGAAATTAAGCGGCAGCCCGCAGGCTGCCGATGAACATCCGGCGATTAAAAACCGGGCAGGATTTTGCCTTTATAGCGGGTGAGAATGAAGCTGCGCACGCGGTCTGAGTTCAGGGCTTTCGCCAGCTTCTGAATGCCGGGATCGTTGATGTTGTCGGGACGCGCCACCAGATACTCGACGTACAGATCGCTACCTTTTTCCACCAGCAGCGCCTTATCGGTATCAATTCCAGCCTCCAGCGCATAGTTGGCGAAGATAAATGCCAGATCGACCTGATTCACCGCCCGCGCCAGCATCGCGCCTTCCAGCTCGCGAATTTTAAAACGGTGCGGATTGGCGGTGATATCTTTGGTCGCCGACTGCGGATCGCGCGGATTTTTCAGGGTAATCAACCCGGCATTGCTGAGCATCACCAGCGCGCGCCCGGTATTCACCGGATCGTTCGGGATGGCAACGGTGGCGCCATCCGGTACCTCTTTGATAGTTTTATATTTGCTCGAATAAGCGCCAAACGGTTCAATATGCACGCCGACCACCGGCAGCAGATGGGTGTGGCGGGTCTGGTTGTAGTTATCGAGGAAAGGGCGGTACTGGTAGTAGTTGGCGTCCAGATTTTTCTCCGCCAGCTGCTGGTTGGGCTGGATAAAGTCGTTGAAGACTTTAATTTTCAAATCGACCCCCTGTTTCGCCAGCTCGGGCTTAACGAACTCCAGAATTTCGGCATGGGGGACCGGCGTTGCGCCCACGGTCAGCGTCTCGTTGGCGCTGGCGGATAAAGCGAAGAGGGCCAGGAGCCCGGCTGCGAGTGTTGTTTTTTTCATTGTCTTATTCCTGAAGCTATTGTTATTTGCGGCTCATCGCCTTCACCAGACGATCGCCGCTCATCTGTACTATCTGCACCAGAGCAATCAGCAGCAGAACGGTTATTACCATCACGTCCGTCTGGAAGCGCTGATAGCCAAAGCGGATGGCCAGGTCACCCAGCCCGCCGCCGCCGATGACCCCCGCCATGGAGGTATAATCGACCAGTAAAATCGCCGTCACGGTCACGGCGGCAATAAGCCCGGCGCGCGACTCCGGCAGCAAGGTGTGCCAGATTAGCTGCCAGGTGTTGCCGCCCATCGACCAGCTGGCCTCCACCAGACCGTGCTCCACCTCGCGCAGCGCGGTCTCAACCAGCCGGGCAAAGAAGGGCGCGCAGCCGACAACCAGCGGCGGAATGGTGCCTTCAACGCCCAGCGAGGTGCCGGTAATCAGCGTCGTCACCGGGATCATCACAATCAATAAAATGATGAAGGGCAGCGAGCGCAGAACGTTGACCCCCAGCGAAAGCAGGCGATAGAGGCGCGGAGCATGGAGCAGGCGAGGCTGGCCGCTGAGATAGAGCACAATTCCCAGCGGTAGGCCAATCAGCACGGTAAAGCCCAGCGACCAGCCCAGCATGGTCAAGGTATCGAGGCTGGCCTGCGCCACGTCGCCCCAGTCGATAGCAGCGAAAAAAGCCAGCGCGCCGTTCATCTCAGTTCCAGTCATGGCGTTGTGGAGGAATGCCGTTCAGCACCCAGTTGCCCAGCAGCTGATATTTCCAGCGCACCGGATCGTGCAGGGTGTGGACGCGGCCGTTGCGCCAGTGGCGATCGAGATTGAGGGCGATGCTGGTTGAGCGGGTGCCGCTAAGCTCAAACAGGCGGCTGGCGGCTTCCAGCGCCGCTTCGGTGGTAAAGACCTTGGCGCGCGCCACGGCGATAGACGCCTGAGCAACGTTATCCTCGCTCAGTTCGTATTTATAGCGATCGAGCACTTTACCGGCCCGATCCAGCAGCGCATCGGCGGCGGCCAGCCGGCTGTCAAGCTGGCCAATATGGTAGATAGTCAGCGGGTCTTCGCTGGCCCGCTCCACGCCGGCATCGATCCACGGGCGGGCGAACTGGCTGACAAAGTTCACCGTGTCGTTAAGCGCCGCGCGGGCAATTCCCAGGTCGATAGCGGCGGTGGTGAGCTGGGCAAACGGCCCGGCAAGGGTTGGCGTCGCGTAGGATTTCCACGTCGGGAACAGGTGGAAAGGCTCGACGACAAGATTCTCCGCCAGGACCGTTCCGCTGGCGGTGGTGCGCTGGCCGAGGCAGGCCCAGTCGTCGATGACCGTCAGCCCAGCCGATTCGCGCGGCACAAACGCCAGCTGCGCGTTATTCTCTGCATCGAGCGCCAGAATGCCGACCCAGTGGGCGTAGAGCGAACCGGTGCAGTAGCCTTTTCGACCGGTAATGCGCAGACCGCGTTCGCTGGCCTCCAGGCGAGTGCGGATATCGAGTACCGTCTTGCCGCCGGTTTCAGAAAGGGCATTGGCAAAGCGATAGCCTTGCAGCACCTGATCGAAGAAAAATGCCTGCTGCTCTTCGCTTCCCTGGAGGCGGATATCCTCGAGAAGACAGTAATGGTTCTGGGGAATTTGCCCCAGCGACGGGTCAGCGGCGGAAATAATCGCTATCACCTGGGCCAGCGTGGCGGCGGATACCTCGGCACCGCCCCATTGTCGCGGGACGGTGATACCCCACAGGCCGCTGTTGGAATAGGTGTCGATAATTTCCGCCGGTACGATGCCGCTGCGATCGCGTTGTGCAGCGTCGGGCTGCAGCACCGCGGCAATCTCATGGGCGATAGCGATAGCTTCGTCATCGCTGCGAATAACGTGCGCCTTTGGAAGCTCTCGGGTGTAGTGAATGATTGGTTTATCGTCGGACATAGTCACTTCTCATGGTTAAACAAACGGCATATGCTAAAAATAGCTAAGTAAATACTTAATAATTCCTGTGGGTTATATGACAGCTAAAGCAAAGGCTATGCCAGAACGTTTTTGAGATTTAAAAGATTAATAATCAATGAGATGGATTTTTTTCTGGGCTTATGCACTGCTGCAATTGCAACCTGAATTCACCAGGGTGTTGGATTTGCAACAGTGTGGAAATCAGAGGGAGCGCATATCGCCCCGGAAGACCGGGGCAGGATGTGGATGAAAGAGGAAGTGATGCCGTGCTGGCGTAACCGGTTTGTCTAGCGCGAATGCCAGAGGATATCCGGTTCGGCAAACCCCTCTTCGACGCGGGCGAAAAAACGACTGGCGTGCAGGCCGTCGACGAAGGCGTGATTGAATCTGCCCGCAACCGGGATAATGCCGTTTTTCAGCTTGCCCCAGGTGAGGGCGGGCACCGCCGCGCCAATGTAGTACTCGGCGTGAGTCATGGCGCTGAAATGCAGCCACGGCAGGCAGCTGGCGCAGAAGAAGTTCTCGCCGTTGACGATAAGCGGCGCCGGCGCGGTCCGTTTCGCCGCGTCAATCTTCGGCGTAGCGGCAGCGCTAAAGGCGGCAAAATCGGCGGCGTTATCGCACCAGACCTGGCGAAAACCTTCCTGCGCGGTCATTACCGGCGTCATCACCGCCAATTGGTCATATTCGATAATCTCGTCGTCCAGCAGCCGCTGCTTAAGCTGCGGCACGTCGTTTGCCGCGCGCACCAGCCCGTAGAGCGCCAGCTGGAAAAAAGAGACGCCGCGATCTTTCGCGCATTCGTATAGCCGCTGCGCCTCGACGGGAACGCAGAGATTAAAGCTGGGGTTGGCAAAACCGCGATAAAAATCAAAATGATCTTTTCGCGGCCAGCGTTGTTTGTCGATTATGCGATAGTTGGCCACGGGCCTCTCCTGTTGGCTGACTTTCCTTCACTATGCGACGATTTCAATCAGGTTGCCATCGGGGTCTTTGATCACCGCTTCGTAGTAGCCGTCACCGGTGGTTCGCGGCGGGGAAACCAGTATTCCCTGGGCGTCGGCGCGTTTCGCCAGCCTGTCGACATTTTCCGCGCCGCCAACGCTTATCGCCAGATGCACCCAGCCGGTATGGTTATTATCCGCCGTCAGTGCGACCAGTCCCGGCTTGGTCATCAGCTCGATAGCAATGTTGTCGCCAATCTTGACAAAAAAGGACTCAAAACCGGGGTTGGTTTGGCTGCAGTACTTCTCATTGATCTCGCCGTCGAAGAACGACACCCAAAAACGGGCCTGTTGCTCAAGCTGGCGGGTCCATAGGGCGATGTGGGCAATTTTCATAGCAAACCTCTTGATAGGGTGAGTTGACAGTCAGGGCCATAATGCACGATCATGCACTTTGTTGCTCGATGAAGATTTAATCAGGAGTTATTTGTGCTCGATTATGCTGCTTTCCCCAAACAACGACAAGCGCTTATTTGCCAGATCCTGCAGGAGAACGGCAGAGTGGTTTGCGCCGAGCTTGCCGACCGCCTTAACGTCTCCGAGCATACTATTCGCCGTGATTTACATGAGCTTAGCCGGGAAGGGTACTGTAAAAAGGTTTACGGCGGCGCGGTGATGACCCTGCCGGAGGCGGGTGATTATAGCGAGCGCAAAGAGAAAAATACGGCGACAAAAAGCAGAATCGCGCAGAAGTGCGCAAAGCTGGTGAAACCCGGCGGCTGCATTTTTATCGATACCGGCACCACCAACCTGGCGATGGCGGAAGCGCTGCCGGCGGAGCTGGCGCTAACGGTGGTCACCAATTCTCCCGAGATCGCTGCCGTCCTGCTCAAGAAACCGCTGTACGATGTGGTGATGCTTGGCGGTCAGATCCAGCGGGCCAGCGGCGGCTGCGTGGGCGCCTCTGCCGTGGCGCAGATTCAGGGCATGCTGTTCGATCAGGGCTTTATCGGCGGCTGCGCTATGGCGCCCGAGTCCGGCCTGACGGGCTTCGACTACGCCGATTGCGAATTTAAAAAAGCGGTGATAAAGCAGTGCAGCGAAATCATCGTCGGCCTCACCTCCGATAAGATCCCGGCGGTGGCGCGCTTTGTGGTGGTCGAAAGCAGCGCCATTGACGTGCTGGTGGTCGAGGAGAACATCAGTCGCGAATATCGCGACGCGTTCAGCGAACACGATATCCGTATTTATACCGTTTAGCGCGGAGGCTTACTTCGACAGCGACGTGGCAATCAGGCGCAGGCCGAGGGCGCCCAGCACCGTGGCGGTGACGATATCGATCTTACGCTTCATGCGCAGGTAGACGCCGCGCGGCCTGGCGGAAGAGAGCACCAGGGCCACCAGCGAATACCAGCTGACGTCGATCACAAAGCTCATCAGCGGCACGATATAGTAAAAGGCCAGCGGGATGCGTTCCGGCAGCAGGGCGGTAAAAATAGAGGCGAACACCAGCGCCGTTTTTGGGTTGCTGAGCTGGGTATACAGACCATCGCGGAAGGTCTTCAGCAGCGAATGTTCCGCCGCCATGCCGCCTGCCGCAAAATCCATCGGCTGCGCCGCGCCGCGGTAGATTTTATACCCCAGCCATAGCAGATAGATGCCGCCCGCGACCTTCAGGCCAATAAACATTTCCGGCACCGCCGTCAGAACTTTTTGTAACCCCAGCATGGCCATAATCGAAAAGATGGCGGCGCCCGCGCCGGTGCCCAGCGCGGTGACCAGACCGTGCGTTCTTGAGCGCGCAACGGCGTTGCGGGCAACGTAAATAAAGCTCGGACCGGGGCTAATCACGCCCATAATGAGGACGGCGGCAAGGGCCATCAGGCTGGATAAGAACATAAACGCTCCTGGTTGACGTTGAGCGCTAAAGTCGTATCTGGCTCCGGCTCATGATGGATTTCGCTCTCAAAAAATAAACAATCTTTACCCCGCTGTCACCCAACTTTACGGGGGGACGTTTAATCGCCCGTTCGAATAACGATTCCCATTTCGCGAGTCGGTGATAAACTGACTAAATGTGATCTTTGTCATATCGTCATTAAAACAGAGAAAAGAGACACTGCTATGCAACATATCATTGAGGGCTTCCTCAACTTCCAGAAAGAGATCTTCCCGCAACGTAAAGAGCTCTTCCGCAGCCTGGCCTCCAGCCAGAATCCTAAAGCGCTGTTTATCTCTTGTTCAGATAGCCGCCTGGTGCCGGAGCTGGTGACCCAGCAGGAGCCGGGGCAACTGTTTGTGATCCGTAACGCCGGGAATATCGTGCCCTCTTTCGGTCCTGAGCCGGGCGGGGTTTCCGCAACCATCGAGTACGCCGTCGTTGCCCTGGGCGTGACCGATATCGTCATTTGCGGCCACTCCAACTGCGGCGCGATGAAAGCCATCGCCACCTGCCAGTGCCTGGACCCGATGCCTGCCGTCTCCCACTGGCTGCGCTACTCCGACGCGGCGAAAGCGGTCGTGGAGAAGAAAACCTGGGCCAACGAGACCGATAAAGTCAACGCAATGGTGCAGGAAAACGTCATCGCCCAGTTGAACAATATCAAAACCCACCCGTCGGTTGCCGTCGGCCTGCGCGATAGCACGCTGCGTCTGCACGGCTGGTTCTACGATATTGAAAGCGGCGATATTCGCGCGCTGGATAAAAACAGCAAAACCTTCGTGTCGCTGTCGGAAAACCCTGACGTCTATTTCGAATAAACCTCCCGCAGGGCACGGAAGCCCTCGTTCTCGCCTTATCTGCCATACTCATTACTCCTGCGTAGTCTGTTTTTTTTAAGGGGAAGTCATGATCAAGCTGTGCGCGACCTGCGGCACTTCTTACGACGACGGCGACAACACCCTGAGCCGGTGCCGTATCTGTGAGGATGAACGTCAGTACGTCCCGGCCAGCGGCCAGGCATGGATTGAATTAGAGACTCTGGTTCGCACCCATGTGAATAAGTGGCAGCAGCATTGCGGCGAGCTGTTGAGCATCAAGACGGTACCGAAATTTGCCATCGACCAGCGCGCGTTTCTGCTGCTCACCCCGCAGGGGAATATCCTGTGGGACTGCATCGCCAATCTGGACGCGGCGACAAAAACGCTGATAGCCGCGCTGGGCGGGATAAAAGCGATCGCCATTTCTCATCCTCATTACTACACCACGATGCAGACGTGGGCGGAAGCCTTCGATGCGCGAATCTACCTTCATGCCAGCGATCGCGAATGGATTATGCGCGATAGCCCGGCAATCACGCTGTGGGAAGGGGATGCGCTGGAGATCCTCCCTGCGGTGCGGCTGCTGCGGTTGGGCGGGCATTTCGCCGGTGGGACCGTTCTGCACTGGGCAAAAGATGACGGCATCATGCTGGCGGGCGATATTATCCAGGTGACGCCGGGGGCGCACGCCGTTTCGTTTATGTGGAGCTATCCCAATTTGCTGCCGCTGGCGGCAGCCAGCGTTGAGAAGATCGTTGAGCGTCTGGGCGATACGCCCTTTGAGGCGCTGTACGGCGCCTTCGAGAAGCAGAACGTCACGAAAAATGCCCGGCAGATCGTTTTAGATTCAGCGCAGAAGTATCTCGCCTGCCTGAATACGACGGCGCACCGCTGAGGGCGCGCCGCCTGCGGCTTATACCACGCCGTCACCGCCGTCGGAGCACCACACCTGGCCGGAGGTGAAGGAGCAGGCGTCGGAAGCCAGGGTTACGTACAGCGGCGCAATCTCTACCGGTTGGCCGGGGCGGCCCAGCGGCGTATCGGCGCCGAACTGACGAACTTTCTCATCCGGCTGGCCGCCGCTTGACTGCAGCACTGTCCAGTAGGGGCCGGGGGCGACGGCGTTGACCCGAATGCCCTTCGGCCCCAGCTGTTTGGCCAGCGACTTGGTGAACGCCACCAGGCACGCTTTGGTTTGCGCATAGTCCAGCAGGATGGGGCTTGGCTTAAAGGCCTGGACTGATGAAGTATTAATGATCGCGCTGTGTTCTTTAAGGTGACGCAGGGCGGCTTTAGTGATCCAGAAGGCCGCATAAACGTTGGTTTTGAAGGTGGCGTCAAAGTCGGCGGTGGTTAATTCTTCCAGCGATTCGCAATATTGCTGGCGTCCGGCGTTATTGACCAGAATATCCAGCCCGCCGAGTTCGCTGGCGGCCTGTTCGACCAGGGTTTCGCAGAAGGACTCGTCGCGCACATCTCCCGGAATCGCGACGGCCTGACGTCCTTCGGCCTCAATGAGGGCAATCACGGTTTGCGCATCGGATTCCTCTTCCGGCAGATAGTTGATCGCCACATCGGCGCCCTCTCGGGCGAAGGCGATCGCGACCGCACGGCCAATCCCTGAATCGCCGCCGGTAATCAGGGCGCGTTTACCAGCGAGCCGACCGGAACCGACATAGCTCAGTTCGCCGTGGTCCGGCTGCGGCTTCATCTCTTCGGCAAGACCCGGCGGCGATTGCGGCTGGTCAACAAACGGGGGACGGGGATACTTCGCGGTATTATTAGCGTAATCGCTCATACTGACCTCCTCGTGTTAAAAGAGTAAGCGTAGTTGCCTGGTCAGCCTGCCGTGGAATATCGGGGAATATTTGAACGGCTTCGCTTTTATAATTGTTGCGCTTTTATTCATCTCCGAACGGTAATTTACTGATTGCCGGGAAACTTTTTAAAATGTGAAGCGACGGCAGCGTTGGCCATTTTAGGATTATTCTATGATAAGCCTGACGGTATATTTAGCGCAGATATATTGCTCCGCCTCGCTTATATTTACGCGCTTTGAGAAGGCGTCAAAAATATTTCTCGGATGATTCATAACATGTCCGGCTTGTGAAAATGAACAGCAGCAACCAGACTTATTAAGACAAAAGAACAATACGCTGGAGGTAGTGCTGATGAAAAAATTACTGGCTGTTATTTTCTGTTCGCTGATGGCGCCAGGCGTGTATGCCGCAGATGAAGGCGGATTTAAAAAAGATGCCGCACCGCCGCCGCCGCATAAAATTGATGACGGCTATCGCGGGACTGAAGATGGCCGGATCATGACCGTGCGCCAGGCGCTGGATATGCACGACGGGGCAACCATCTCATTACGCGGCAATCTTATCGAGCAGCACGGCGACGATCGCTACAGCTTTCGCGATAAAACCGACACCATTGCGCTGATTATTCCCGCCGCGGTTTTTGATGGCCGCGAAGTGAAACCCGATCAGATGATCAGCATCAACGGCAGCCTCGATAAAAAAATGACGCCGCCGGTGGTGCGGGTGGACCGGATCCAGAAATAATCGCGTAGCCAGGAGAAATGCATGTCCGTAAAAAATCCAGCCGACCCGGATAAGCGGGGCCGTCATCCGTCGAAAGAGGACCCGCGCGAACAGGGTGAAGTGCCAAGAAAAAGAGATGACAGCGAAGATCATAAAAAAGATCCCTGGCACCCGCAGCCCGGAAAGCGCTAGAACGGCCGCCCGCGAGGGCGGCCCGGGTTAAAGATCGATTGGCGACAAGCGGCGGCGGGAGCGGCTCGCCGGCGCGGATATGGCCTTCGCTATCGCCGCGCCGATTTCCGCGCAGGCGGTGATCCCCTGCACAAAAGGCTGGTCGTGCATCAGCCAGGGGATGGCGGCAAAGGCGATGCGTCCACGCACCTCGGAGGGCTCCAGTAACGTATAATCGTCTCCGACTTCCGGGATATCTTCGCCGGTCGCCAGCAGCTGCTCCCTTAAGTGCGGAAAGGGCAGGTCTTTATTTTTCAGCGCTTTTTGCCCTCTGGCATCAATAAACACATCAAACGTATAGCGATTTTGTTCGCTGGTAATCACCGTTTTTTCCTCCTCAACCGCCATCTCATAGCCATGCCCTAAGGCGAGAATACTGATGACGCCCGCTTCGCGCAGCGCCAGCAGCCGGCGAATAGACTCCGAAGGAATGGCGGCATAGCAGTCGATAAAGACCCGCGCAAGGCCATTTTTGAAACGCTCCCGGTCATGGTCATTAAGATGAGGGACCATCGCCTGCACGGCTTCATGCAGCCGCAGGATCGCGTAGCGCCAGGGAACCGTGTATCGCGCGCGTTTGTTGCGTTCGACTTCCTCAAGGTTTGCCTGCGCCCAGTTGAACGGGTTGTGCTGCTGGCGCTTTGCGAACCACGCCTCGCTAAAGCTGTCGGCATTCAGGCTGTGAAGGGCGATATTTTCGCTCCATAGGGGGTCGGCAAGCGCGATTTCCTGCGCTACCAGCTCAAAGACGCGATCGAGCAGACCGTCGCTGCCCGCGGCGATGGCGTGTTCCATCGCGCTTTCGCTGACGATGTTCAGCGGCTCCCAGGGAATGGGGCAGTAAAAATCCGCTTCCGGCAGAATGCCGGAGCGCGACATCAGCACGATGCTTAGCGCCTCGCTTGCCTCGTCCAGCCTGAAGGCGAGGGCGTCATCGTCGGACCCGATAAACCAGCCGTGCTGGACGGCGACGGCCATCGCGGCGTCAATCCCGCTGAGCGAGGTGCCCATAATCCCCACCCGGCAGGGGGGAATGCTGGCTTCCATAAGGCCAGACCACGGGCTGGGAAACCAGGTGCGGGTCGACTCTTCTTCATCGGGCCAGACGTGGCCGGTGGCAATCACCGCGAGGTCGAAGGCTTCGGCGACCGGCCCATCCTCGACCCACAGTCTGACCCCTTCTGTGGTCGCCTGCAGGTCGCTGACCCGGCAGGACTCATTGACCTGGATGTGAAAGCCCTGTTCCCTGGCCTCGACGACCAGGCCAAGGAACTGGTCGCGAAAGTATTCGCCCAGCAGGATGCGCGGCAAAAACTGGCGATCGTGCAACGCCTCATAATCGACGCCATAGCGCGCAAGGTGCGTCCGGCTCTGGGCCTTCAGCCAGTCGAGATAGGTGCTCTGCAGAGGCGGGATTTCAATACTGGCGATATTGGCCAGCATCATGCGCGAGTTTTCTTCATCGCTATAGGGCATGCCCACGCCCGCTTCCTCAGCCTGTTCGTAAATGGACACGTCCAGCGGTTCACCGCGTTTAAGGAGTGAAAACAGGGTATAAATCCCGGTTGGACCGGCGCCGATAATGGCAATTTTCTTCATATCACTGACCCGCCGTTGTTGTTATCACATTTGTTGTCGGTGGCCTTCCGCCAGTTGAAAAGCTCCACGATAGATCATTTCCGGGTAACGGAAATCTGGCAGGATAATTGTGGTTCAAAATAAGGAAGAGGGCCAATCGCTGGCGCGCCTCTTCCTTGTCATTAGCCGACGAGGCGCGGTTTTCAGAACCAGGTTTCGAGCTGGGCGCCGAAGAATAGCGTACCCGCGCTATGGTATCCGGCGCTGCCGAAGGTGTCCGTTGCGCAGTAGTTATCCAGCGCGTGGTCCCAGCGCATCCAGGTGGCAAAAAAGCGGATTTTCGGGCGCTCAAAGAAATCCGTCACGTTCTGCAGCAATCTTATCGACTTAATGGGCTGGATAATGTTGATAACACATAGCGAATGGGGATTTTTCCCGCCAGGATTCAGAGGATTGCTCGTCCCAGTGAAACCGGATGGCACCACCGGGTTTTGTATTCACCTGATATATACCCCCTCCGGTTGCAACCATGGCGGCCAAGTGACGAACCATGAATAACAAGCGGGCTGTACCATTTGCTATTAATCCGGGTTTACCGTGACGAACTTGACATATTAAGCGGGCTTGCTATTCCTTAAACTGGCGCCCCGATAATAAGCGCAACGGCGAGGTGAAGAATGGCGAGTGAAAAAGAGAGGTTGCCCGGGATAAAAGAGAGTGAATTTTTTCTTAATTTTGAATGTGCTGCCCGCAAATATGGCCTCGGGATATTATTAGGGATAATTCTGGCGGCACTGTTGGGGATTTTTTCAGGTGGCTATTTCAGTACGGCTGAAAAAACAAACGCGCCGGGTAATTTAACGGTGACCTATGAGCGCTTTGGCCGTTTACAAACCGAGTTCAGGCTAAAAATTACCGCCCGGCCCCGCGTCGCCGATAAATATATTTTTAGCCTCGGCGGTGATTTTACCTCTTCCTTTGAACCAGGCAGCATCTGGCCCCGGCCGGATCGGATGTACAGCCAGAACGATCGGCTGTTTTTGGTGTATAATGATTTGAAAAGCATGAATAATTTTTCTATATGGCTTTACGTTACGCCGATCAGTCCGGGAAAATCGAACCACTCTTTACAGCTAAACGGCGAACCCGAAATCCGCTTCTGGCAATTTATTTACCCTTAGGAGGACGCGATGGAGATGGTCTTGCGAGCGTTAGCGATTTATTTAATTTTGCTGGTGGTATTTAAAATCGCCGGCCGCCGGGCGCTATTACAAATGACCAGCTTTGACCTGATTCTGTTGCTTATTATCAGCGAGGCCACCCAGCAGGCGCTGCTGGGAAACGATTTTTCGGTGACCGGTGCGATGCTGACGATAATGACGCTGGTCGTGGTGGATATGCTTTTCGGATTAATGAAAAAATATACGGCGGGCGCGGAATCAGCGCTCGATGGTTGCCCGGTTATATTGATCGAAAATGGCGTTCCGTTAATCGATAAGCTGAAAAAAGTGGACGTCTCCTGCGATGATATTTTGGTCGCCGCCCGGCAGAATCAGGGGATTACGGAATTAAGTAAAATCAAATATGCCATACTGGAACGGAATGGCCACATTTCTATTATTCCTGCTGAGAGTTAAAAAGGTCTTTTTATGTCAAATAACCCTTATAACCAGGCGAAAACCACCGGCGAGCTGACCAAACAGGTCGCCAGCGCGCTGATTGACCGTCGTTTACGCTTAACCACCGCGGAGTCTTGCACCGGCGGTAGCCTGGCGGCAGCGCTGTGCGCGGAAGCGGATACGGCCGCATTTTACGATATTGGCTTAATCACCTTTAGCGATCGGGCGAAGCAAAAACTTCTCGGCGTCAACGCATCGACGCTGGAAAAATATAGCGCCGTCAGCCGTCAGACCGTTGAAGAGATGTCGACGGGAGCGCTGGCGCGTTCCGGGGCGGATATCAGCATTGCTATTAGCGGATACGCGGGACCTGACGGCGGCGATGACGGGACGCCTGCGGGCACCGTGTGGTTCGCATGGAACTTTCGCGGCGAAATCGACGCGCATAAGACGCTGTTTTCCGGCGAGTGCCAGGACGTGGTGGAAAAAGCCGTGCGCTATTCGCTGGCGATGCTGATGGAAAAGCTGCCCGGCTGGCAGAGCGCATAACACGCCCTTATTGCGGAGGTTTGTATGGCAGTCATGGCGATCACTGGCGGTACTGCGGGAGTCGGCAAAGCAACGGCCTTGCGCTTTGCGCAGGCAGGCTATGACGTCGGCATTATTGCCCGCGATGATCACGGCCTGGAAGCGACGAAACGGGAGCTCCTTCGCTATGGCGTTCGGGTTCATACCGTCGAGGCCGATGTGGCTCATGCCGATGCGCTGCTGGCGGCCGCCGGCGAAATTGAAAATCGGCTCGGGGCGATCGACGTGTGGGTCAATAACGCGATGTGCGCGGTGCTGGCGCCTTTCCGGGCGATGACGCACGACGAATTTTTGCGGGTCACGGAGGTCACCTATCTGGGCTACG
Organism: Klebsiella sp. MBT K-1; assembly: GCF_002556465.1. Lineage (NCBI taxonomy): Bacteria > Pseudomonadati > Pseudomonadota > Gammaproteobacteria > Enterobacterales > Enterobacteriaceae > Klebsiella > Klebsiella sp. MBT K-1. Next base: position 34,723 of record NZ_PDEL01000025.1, read on the forward strand.
TCAACGGGACTCGCGCCGCGCTGGAGCTTATGACGCCCCGCGATCGCGGGGTGATTATCCAGGTCGGCTCCGCGCTGGCCTATCGCTCAATTCCGCTACAATCCGCCTACTGCGGGGCGAAGGCTGCGATTCGCGGCTTTACCGATGCGGTTCGCACTGAACTAATGCATGAAAATAGCGGCGTGAGCATTGCCATGGTGCAGATGCCGGGGCTGAATACGCCGCAGTTTGAGTGGGCGCGCAATAAGTTCGCCTGGGCGATGCGCCCGGTGCCGCCGGTATTTCAGCCGGAAGTGGCCGCGCAGGCTATTTTCAACGTCGCGCGCAGGCCCGTACGTGAACTTTGGGTGGGGAGCAGCACGATCCAGTCCATTGTGGGGCAATTTCTTTTCCCCGGCTTGCTTGACCGGCTGATGGTCAAAAAAGCATGGGAAGGGCAAATGACACGCCATTTGAACGCTGATGACCGTCAGGACTACCTCGAACAACCGGTCAGGGGATTACATAAAACCCACGGGCGTTTCTCCTCCGAGGCAAAATATCGCGCCACCGCCATTACCTCCGGTGTGCCGGGAAAAACGCTGCTGGGCGGCGCGGCGGTGGCCGGATTGCTCCTGGCAAGATGGTTGACCTCGCGCAAACACCGCTAACGCAGCGCGCTGCTATTGGTCCAGAACCAGCGGTAACCATACGCGCTAATCTCCAGCTCAACGCGCTTACCGGGGATAAGCGCGTCAGCGTAGGTTTTGTCGGCCAGGCAGGGCGTCCAGACCGCCTCGTCGATCCCTTTCGCGGTAAAGCGCAGCGCTTTTTCACTGAAATTAAGAAAGGTGATGACGCTACGCTCATGGTTATCGTAGCAAATCGCCAGAATCGCCTGCCGATCGGTGCTAATGATACGAAAAGGGGCAACGGCGATTTCCGGGAACTCGGAACGCGTATTGGCGATATCCATTATGCGATGCAGGAGGGAATGGCGGTGCAGCAGTGAATCAGCCACGTTGACTTTCTGATAGCGAAACGGCCCCCGGTCAATCATGGGGGCAACAAAGGTATCGGGGTCGGCTGCGGAGAAGCCGCCGCCGGCTGAACCGGCCCACTGCATCGGCGTACGTACCGCGTACCGCTCTTCGAGCGCCAGATCGTCACCCATGCCGATTTCATCGCCATAACGCATAATCGGTACGCCGGGCAGCGAAAACAGCACGGCGTGACAGAACGCCAGCCGCTGCCGATTGCCGTTTAGCATTGGCGCGAGCCGACGGCGAATGCCGCGCTGATAAACGTTCATCTTTTCATCCGGCGCGAAGGCCTCCAGCACGGTCTGCTTGTTCTTGTTGCCGATACCCTCCAGATCCAGCTCATCATGATTACGCAACCAGTTAGCGAAGCAGCAGGTGTCGGGAGGGACGATGGTTTTCTTTATTGCGTTAATCAGCGGGCGCGCGTTCTGGCTGGCGAGACTGACGTAAAAGTATTTGTTCAACCAGAAGTTAAGCACCATGTTAAGCCGGTTATTATCACCGAAATAGTCGCGGTACTGCTCGACGTCAACGTCAACTTCGCCCAGCAGAATGGCCTGCGGGTTATGCCGCTCGACAAGTCGGCGCAGATGTTCCAGGATCCACAGCCCCCGTTTCTCCTCGCCGCGTCCGGCCTGCTTTGTGAGATGCGCAGCGGCATCCAGACGAAAGCCGGAAACCCCCAGCTTCAGCCAAAAGATAATGATATTTTCGACCTCTTTAATAACGGCAGGCGAGGCCAGGTTGAGATCGGGTTCGTGACGATAAAACATATGGCGAAAATATTGCCCGGCTTCTTCATCCCACGTCCAGATGCTCTCCTCGACGCCGGGAAACATCGGCGGCGTATCGTCATCATCGCTATCCGCCCATAGATAATAGTCGCGAAACGGCGAGCTGCGGCTGCGGCGCGCCCGTTGAAACCACGGATGAGCGTCGGAGGTGTGCTGAATCAGCAGTTCAATAATGACCTGCATCCCTAATTCGCGGGCCTGCTCGATAAAGGCGATGATATCCGCCAGTTGACCAAATCGCGGATCGACCTGCAGGTGGTCGCTGACATCGTAACCTTCGTCCAGAAATGGCGTCAGGTAGAAGGGGGTTATCCAGATTACCGTCGCGCCCATTCGGCTAATATAGCGCAGCTTGGCCGTAATCCCGGCGATGTCGCCGCAGCCATCGCCGTTGAAATCATAAAAGAGGGCGGAATCAATCTGATAGATAATGGCCCGTGTATGCCAGTCAGCCATAGCGTACCTCAGTGATAGCCTTCATTTCCGGAAACTTTGCCGCGGAATACGTAGTAGCTCCATGCGGTGTAAACCAAAATCACCGGAATGATGAGCAGGGTGCCTACCAGCATAAAGAGCTGGCTGGCTGGCGGCGCGGAAGCCTCCCACAGCGTGATATGCGGTGGAATGATATTGGGCCACAAACTGATGCCCAGACCGCTGAAGCCGAGAAAAATGAGCCCAAGCGTCAGGAGGAAAGGACGGGCATGGCTGTTGGGGTTAGCGCTCAGGCGCCAGATCCACAGGCTAAAGACGAGAACCAGAATGGGGACCGGCACAAACCAGTAAAAATTGGGCAGGGTAAACCAGCGTTCAGCAACGGAATGCCAGCCCAGCGGCGTCCAGACGCTGACCACGGCGATGACCGCCAGCAGCGCCAGCAGCGTACGGCGGGTCAGCTCGCGCATACGCTGCTGCAGCGCGCCTTCGCTTTTCATAATCAGCCAGGTCGTGCCAAGCAGCGTATAAGCCACCACCAGCCCTAAGCCGCAGAACAGGCTGAAGGGCGTCAACCAGTCCAGCGCGGAGCCGATGAACCTGCGGTCTGCAACGTCAAAGCCGCTGATGACCGCGCCCACGACGATCCCCTGGCTAAAGGTGGCCAACAACGATCCGCCGACAAACGAGTAATCCCAGAACTTTTGGTGGGAGGGGGTGGCCTTAAAACGAAACTCAAAGGCCACGCCGCGAAAGATCAGACCAATTAGCATGGCAGTAAGGGGAATCGTCAGCGCGTCGGCGATCACGGCGTAGGCCAGCGGAAAGGCGCCGAATAGCCCCGCGCCGCCCAGCACCAGCCAGGTCTCATTGCCGTCCCACACCGGGGCGACGCTGTTCATCATCACGTCACGCTCATTGGCGTTGGGGACAAAGCTGAAGACCATACCGATGCCCAGATCGAAGCCGTCCATCACGATATACATTAGGGTGGCAAACACAATGATGACAAACCAGATCACGGGAATATCGATGCCCATTAGCTTTTCTCCTCTTCAGGCACGGCTTCTGCGGCGGAAAGGGGGCGCGCCGGCGTGCCGGAGGTTGACGACGTTAATTCGCTGACGGGCTGCGGCCCTTTTTTAATCAGCCGGATAATATAGTAATAACCGACGCCGAAGACCGAACAGTACACCGCGATAAAGACCAGCAGGCTGACGACCATTTGCGCTGTGCTATGCAGGGAGACCGCATCCCGGGTGCGTAAAAAACCATAGATAACCCAGGGCTGGCGGCCCGCTTCGGTCGTGATCCAGCCGGCCAACAGCGCCAGCAGTCCTGCCGGCCCCATCGCCAGCGCGCACCACTGAAAGGGGCGGGAGTGATAAAGACGCTGCCGATAGCGCAGCCAGAGGCTCCATACGCCAAGGGCTATCATCAATATGCCCATACCCACCATGATGCGAAACGACCAGAAGACGATAAGGGAGTTTGGCCGATCCTCTTTCGGGAAATCTTTCAGGGCAGGGACCTGTTTATTCAGGCTATGGGTGAGGATCAGGCTGCCAAGCGCCGGGATTTCCAGACCGTATTTGGTGCGCTCTTCCGCCATGTCCGGCACGCCAAACAGCAGCAGCGGGGTGGCTTCGCCGGGTTTATTTTCCCAGTGGCCTTCAATGGCGGCGATTTTTGCCGGCTGATGCTGAAGCGTATTAAGGCCGTGCATATCGCCAACCATCGCCTGGATCGGCGCGACCAGCAGAGCCATCCACATCGCCATTGAGAACATTTTGCGTATCGCCGGCGTATCATTGCCGCGAAGAAGATGCCAGGCGGCGGAGGCGCCGACAAACATCGCGCTGCTGAGAAAAGCGGCGATCGCCATGTGCGACAGGCGATACGGGAAAGAGGGGTTGAAGATAATCGCCAGCCAGTCCTGGGGAATAATGTGACCGTTTTCAATGGTAAAACCCTGCGGCGTCTGCATCCAGCTATTGGACGCGAGGATCCAGAAAGTTGACATCAGCGTGCCCAGCGCCACCATGCAGGTGGTGAAAAAATGCAGTCCTGGGGGGACTTTGTTCCAGCCAAAAAGCATGACGCCCAGGAAGCCCGCTTCGAGGAAAAACGCGGTGAGGACTTCGTAAAGCAGCAGGGGACCGGTAATACTCCCGGCAAACTGAGAGAAACCGCTCCAGTTGGTGCCGAACTGATAGGCCATCACCAGGCCTGAAACCACGCCCATGCCGAAATTAACGGCAAAAATTTTCAGCCAGAAATTATACAGCGAGCGCCAGACGTCGTCTTTTGTCCGCAGCCACATCCCCTCCAGCACCACCAGATAGCTGGCAAGCCCAATGGTAATTGCCGGGAAAAGAATATGAAAAGAGACGGTAAATGCGAACTGCAGCCGTGCCAGATTAAACGCGTCGAGTTCAAACATGATCCGGACCCCATCACATAACAACCCCCCGAACCGAGCAGGGGGGAGTAATTAACAACAGGTGCTGATGATTAAGGCTTTTTCTTACCTTCGCCGAGCTCAGCGCCGGTAAGAGGATCGCCCTCGGGGTCGGATTCGGTCCGTTCCGCCATGGCTTTAACCAGAGCCTTCTGCTCGGCTGTTAACCTGACGCTGACGCTCCCGTCTCCGCCGTCTACTGCAGGCTGCGGATCCGCGACATAGTCGAAGTGCCGATCGCTATTCCAGCTACCGCGTATGTCATCGCCCTCCGACATATTGTAGTAGGTGCTGGCGTATTCGGGGAGTGGCGGTAATTTACCGGGCGGATAGTTGTTTCTGATGGACTGAAGCGCTTTTTCAAAAGAGAGCTGGTGGGCGGCTTCCCGGGTCATCAAAAAGGCCAGCGCATCCTTTACTCCGGGGTCATCAGTGACGTTGATCAGGCGCTCATAGATGATTTTGGCTCGCGCCTCCGCCGCCACGTTGGAGCGTAAATCCGCGGTGGGCTCACCAATGGTGTCAATGTAGGCGGCGGTCCAGGGTACTCCGGCGGAGTTGGTCAGCGGCGTACCTCCACCATATAACAAAGAGGTAATATGGCTGTCGTTACCGTTGGCGGTGAGCGAACGGTACAGGTCGGCTTCGTTTTCGGTTCCCTCCGCAAGGGCACCCTTCGCCCCTTTATTGAGCATGCCAACCAGCGAGCCGATAATTTCAAGGTGGCTTAACTCCTCGGTAGCAATGTCCATCAGCATATCTTTACGACCCGGATCGTCATCGCTCAGACCCTGAGTAAAATAGCGGCATGCGGCGGCCAGCTCACCCTGAGGGCCGCCGAATTGTTCCAGAAGGAGGTTCGCCAGTCCCGGATTTGGCTCCGCGACCCTTACGGTATACTGAAGTTGCTTAACGTGTCGGAACATAGGCTCTTATCCTTATTGCTTATTTTTTAGCTTCAACGCCTTCGGCTTCAGATCGCAGAAGGAACTCCTCCGTCGTTTGCGGAATATGCTTCAGCAGCCAGTCGGCCATTGCCCGCTCCTCTGCCAGAATTGATTCGATGGCCGGGATCGATGCGACGTCGCCAGCTTTATTCGCAGCGGCAAGCAGGGAGGTATAACAAGCGATTTCAAACTGCTCAAAGACATAACCGCTAATTGACCCTTTAACAATTTCATCGGAAGGGAACATGCCGCCAATGGATTGCCCGAAGGCGGCCATTTTGCTCATTGAATCCTTCAGTACTGAACGCGATATATTATTACGGTCGAGAATCTCCTCCAGCACGGTAATTTGGCGTTTGGTTTCAGTTACGTGCTGTTCAATTCTGCTGCGCAGGTCCGGGTAGTTATCGATGCGGCCCGCCATGGATTCCAGCATGGATTCTGCTTGCTTTTCCATTGCATGCGCATCGCGTAGCCAGTCGTGATAATGTTCAAGGTGATTCATAATCAACTCCTTAATATCGGATTATTATCTGGCTATTTATTTTGTGCGTCTTTATTAATATTACCGACCGCCAGGTCAGTTAATTTAAGATCGGTTGATTTTTCTTCTTCTAACGTTTCCGCTAAAAGCTTAACCGCTTTTTTATAACCCAGCTGTTGTGCTAAGGTGGCGAGAGTGCCGTAGCTGGCAATTTCATAATGTTCAACCTTTTGCGCAGCGGCAATTAACGCAGCATCCCGCACTTCATTTTTCTCTGTGCTCTCAATCACTTCGTTAGCTTCTTCAATAAGTCCCTCCATCACCACGCATTTCATACGCTTAATTTTGATGGCAGGTTCTTGCTCGACAATTTGATCGATACGCTCAATCTGCCCCTGGGTCTCTTCAAGGTGGGCCTTGAACGCGGCGCTGAGCTGTTCGCTTGACGCTGCTCTGGCCAATTTAGCCAGTCCGCGGGTTAATTGTTTTTCAGCGCTGTAAGTATCCGATAAAAGATGAATAAATACGTCTTCTATGCTCTTCATATTCATATGGAAATACCTTTTACACAGGAGAATAACTGCGAGTCCGCAGACCCGCAGGATACTCTTTTATTTACAAGAGAACGAGGCGATTAATAATCAGGAATTATCAGATTTACGTCCGCCACCATGACTATTTTGTCCGCCTTTTTTACCGGCTTCAGATGCACGTTGCGGATCGTTTTTAAAGTTCCCACCGCTGTGCTGACCGCCTTTACGTCCAGCTTCAGATGCTTTATCACGGTCTTCAGCGAAATTACCGGAACCACCACGATGTTCTGCCATATTTTCATACCTCTATTGAGTTTATGTCAGGAAGATACGATTTAGATACGTATCCGTTGTCGTTCAGGAATTAAATTTAGCTGTTATTTCCGAACAGTCAAACCGGTTACTGGTGATATTTTTTTGAAATATTCTGAATTATGCAGCGGTTACCGTTTCGCTTGTTTTTAATGAATATCAGCATAACGGGTTATGATCTAACGAAAGATTTTTATCCGCGAGGGAATATATCCGTGGCCGCTGCGTTAATAAATGCAGGGCAGGCCCGGCGCAGGGCTTTACGTCACTTTACATAACTGCGAAGAATAACTTAGCGGATACTGAACGTTATTAGCAGACGAGTTGAGAAAAATCAGAAAATAGTGAATTTACAGAGAAAGGGTGATTTTCGGATATTTCAATGCGGGAGATAAAACAGGCACCAGATCACGAGGCTGTGAAATGGTGCGTCCGAGTGGACTCGAACCACCGACCCCCACCATGTCAAGGTGGTGCTCTAACCAACTGAGCTACGGACGCATTATGGTGCGTTTAATTGGACTCGAACCAACGACCCCCACCATGTCAAGGTGGTGCTCTAACCAACTGAGCTATAAACGCATTATGGTGCGTTCAATTGGACTCGAACCAACGACCCCCACCATGTCAAGGTGGTGCTCTAACCAACTGAGCTATGAACGCAATGTTGCAGCGGCAACGGGGACGCATATTAGCGGGAGGGAGGGGTTGTGGCAAGAGGCAAACGTCACTTTTCTTCCAGTTTTCTCGCGATCGCAGAAGTTTTATCCATATTGCTGATATTTTACTGATGCAAAAGAATATTTCTTCATCAACAAGCGATAACGGCGCTGAATCAGCGCCGTTGGTTTCGCCGCGGGCTAGCGCGCCGCGCGCTGTAAAATGATGCTGGAAGGCTGACGCTGCAGGAAACGCATACGCAGCATCATCATCACGGCGGCGGAGGTGAGACCAATAATAAACCCGCACCAGAAACCGGCGGGGCCCATGCGCGGCACGACCAGATCGGTCAGGGCCAGCAGGTAGCCGCTCGGCAGACCCAATACCCAGTAGGCGGTAAAGGTAATAAAGAAGATGGAACGCGTGTCTTTATAGCCGCGCAGGATCCCGCTGCCGATCACCTGAACGGAGTCGGAAATCTGGTAGATGGCCGCGAGCAGCATTAGCTGGGACGCCAGGGCCACGACCTCGGGATTGTCGTTATACAGCAGGGCGATTTGCTTACGCATCAGAATGGTGAACACCGCTGTGAAAACGGCCATGCACACCCCAACGCCGACGCCGGTTCTGGCCGAGGTCTGCGCCTCCAGCGTTGAACCCTGCCCGAGACGGAAGCCGACGCGAATGGTCACCGCGGCCGCCAGCGAGAGCGGCAGCACGAACATCAGCGAGCTGAAGTTAAGGGCAATCTGATGCCCGGCCACGTCAACGATCCCCAACGGCGAGACCAGCAGCGCGACGACGGCAAACAGCGTGACTTCGAAAAACAGCGCCAGCGCAATCGGCAGGCCCAGCTGTACCAAACGCTGGATGACGGCGAAATCCGGTTTGCTGAAGCGCTCCTGGAGATGAATATCGCGCATTGAACGCGCGCGGCGCACCCAGAACAGCATGCTGAAAAACATCACCCAGTAAACCGATGCCGTCGCCACACCGCAGCCAATCCCGCCGAGTTCCGGCATACCGAAGTGACCGTAGATAAAAATGTAGTTCACCGGAATGTTGACCAGCAGGCCGATAAATCCCATGACCATTCCCGGCTTGGTTTTCGCCAGCCCTTCACACTGGTTACGGGCAACCTGAAAGAACAGATAGCCGGGCGCCCCCCACAGCAGCGCGCGCAGGTAGCCGACCGCTTTGTCAGCCATCGCCGGGTCGATGTTATGCATTGAGCTGATAATGTAACCGGCGTTCCACAGCACGACCATTACCAGGATGGAGACGAAGCCGGCCAGCCAGAATCCCTGGCGCACCTGATGGGCGATACGCTCGCGGCGACCAGAACCATTCAGCTGGGCAATAACGGGCGTCAGGGCCAGCAGCAGGCCGTGGCCAAAGAGGATCGCCGGTAGCCAGATGGAGGTGCCGATGGCAACGGCCGCCATGTCGGTGGCGCTATAGCCGCCCGCCATCACGGTATCGACAAAGCCCATGGCGGTTTGGGCGACCTGGGCAAGAATAACGGGTATAGCCAGTGCTAATAACTGACGCGCTTCAATAAAATACTTCTGCACGTGAACACCTATATATTGTTGTTATTGGGGGACTAAAAAAGCCGCCATCGAGGGCAGCAAGAAGAAAAAGCAGAGGGATTTGCCAGACTATTGTAGCGAGGATTAGCCATTTAGCCAGTGAAAAAATTCCTCTGCACGTTGTGCGCTGGCAACCTGTTTTGCCAGCTGTTATTGTTCGTCATAGCCTAAAACGGTACTGATACCGTCACGAATTTATACAGGAGCAAAATATGTTTACCGGTATTGTGCAGGGGACCGCCAAAGTGGTGGCTATTGATGAAAAACCCAACTTTCGCACCCACGTTGTGGAGCTGCCTGAGCATATGCTCGCGGGGCTCGAAACGGGCGCTTCGGTAGCGCACAACGGCTGCTGCTTGACGGTCACGGATATCAATGGCCCGCGAGTGAGTTTTGATCTGATGAAAGAGACCTTGCGGATAACCAATCTGGGCGCGATCCGCGAGGGCGACAGCGTCAACGTTGAGCGCGCGGCCAAATTCAGCGATGAAATTGGCGGCCACCTGATGTCAGGTCATATTATGACCACCGCGGAGGTGGTGAAAATTCTGACCTCGGAAAATAATCGCCAGATTTGGTTTAAGGTTCAGGACCCGACGTTGATGAAATATATCCTCTATAAAGGATATATCGGCGTAGATGGGATTAGCCTCACCGTCGGTGAAGTGACGCCAACTCGGTTCTGCGTGCATTTAATTCCGGAAACGCTGCAGCGCACCACGCTTGGGGTGAAAAAGCTGGGCGATCGGGTGAATATTGAAATCGATCCGCAGACGCAGGCGGTCATCGATACCGTTGAGCGCGTGCTGGCGGCGAAAGAAGCAGAAGCGGCGCTGAAAACGACGGCCGAATAATAAAATCCCCCCGCCGAAGCGGGGGATATTTTTAGCGGGCCACGCGCAGGCCGTGTTCGGCCCCGCGAGAAAAAACCACCTGCCACAGTTGGATATCGCGCGCGCGGAAAGCGCCGGCACAGGCATTCAGGTAATAGCTGAACATGCGTTTAAAGCGTTCTGAATAGTTGTCGGCAATATCCGGCCAGCTATTAAGAAAGCGTTCATACCAGGCCATAAGCGTCGTGTCGTAGTCGGCGCCGAAATTATGCCAGTCTTCCATAACAAAATGCGATTCGCTGGCTTCGGCAATATGGCGTACCGACGGCAGACAGCCGTTAGGGAAGATATATTTGTTGATCCAGGGATCAACGCTATGGTCGGTTTTTTTCGAGCCGATGGTATGGAGCAGGAAACGACCGTCGGGCTTCAGATTACGATCGACCACATCAAAATAGGTGGCGTAATTTTTAGGCCCGACGTGTTCGAACATGCCGACTGAAACAATACGATCAAAGCTTTCGTGCAGGTCGCGATAGTCCTGGAGGAGGATGGTGACGTCGAGGTCCGCGCAGCGCTCCTGCGCCATTTTCTGCTGCTCTGCCGAGATGGTAACGCCCACCACGCTGACCTGGTAGTTTTTGGCCATGTAGTAAGCCAGCCCGCCCCAGCCGCAGCCGATATCCAGCACCCGCATACCGGGCTCAAGCTCAAGTTTACGGCAGATCAGATCCAGTTTAGCCTGCTGCGCGTCATCGAGAGTTTCCGCGTCTTTCCAGTACGCGCAGGAATACTGCATATAAGGGTCGAGCATGCGGCTGAACAGATCGTTGCCTAAATCATAATGCTCTTTGCCGACAATCCAGGACCGTTTTTTACTTTGCAGATTGAATAAGCGTGCGCTGGCGATACGCAAGGTATCTTTGAAATGATGGGGAAGCTGATTTTCCAGTCCGGCGCGTAAAACTTTATGGAAAAAAATATCCAGCCGTTCACAATCCCACCAGCCGTCCATATAGCTTTCGCCGAGCCCCAGCGACCCCTCCTGCAAAACGCGCTTAAAAAAGAGCGGGTTTTTAATCCGTAGATCGGAGGGCGCAGGACCATTAATTTCGATGCCCGCACGTCCTAATAATTCAGCTGCAATTCGGTACCAATCATCATTTGGTACACTGACTACTTCTTCTATACACGATGAACTCATAGCTTCTCCATCACGCCCAAGTGATCAGAACCTTAAAACAGCGTAGACGCTTTTTTGGCTTTGTGAGAAATCTCACGGTTAATCCGTGAGGCTGCTATCCGACGTAGAACAGAGGAAGGGAGGTAACCCTTGCCGAAAGGCCTTCCATGGTGAAACGGGATGCATCCTGCTCCCGTTAAATCAATTAATCTTTCTATTTATGTGATGCCGGATCCAGTATAGGCCGCTAAAAACACGCTTTCAACAAAAATATCTTAGCAAGCTAATTACTGGATTCTATAACTATCAGTAGAATAGCTTACGCATGTGACGATTCTGTTGCCGGATGCGCGGCTTTATACTGCATGCGGTAGCCTATGCCGGCCAGCACGATGGAAACCAGCATCACGCTGGTGGTCGTTTGCAGCGGCGTGGCAATCAGCGTGGAGACCAGCAGGCTGGTCAGGGAACAGAGGCCAAGCTGCAGAGTGTTTTGCAGCGCCGCGGCACGGCCGGTCGCCTGCGGGAATGGCTTCAGGGCCTGCGCGACGACGATAGGATAAATACCGCCGTTCACCACCGCCATGGCGCAGAACGGAATCATCAACCCAACAAGCGTCGCGTTCTCCTGCAGGCCAACCAGCCAGGTGGCGGCGACGCTGACGGCGAAAATCGCCAGCAGCCAGGGAAGAATTTGCTGCCCCTGCCATTTTTGTAGCGCCGCGCGGCAACCATAACCGCCCACCAGAAACGCGATAGTCTGCGGAACATAGCTCAGGCCAATAACGGTCGGACCGTAGCCCATGTCATGGAGGATAAACGGCGAGCCCGTGAGCCAGGCGAAAAAGCTGGCGGAACAGGCGGCGTAGATCAGCACGTTACCGCTATATTCCCGCGAGCGCAGCAGGGCGAGGAAGGTGAGCTTCTGCTGGACGCTGACGATCGGTTTATTCGCAGGCTTCAGGCGCAGGGCCGGCAGCATCAGCAGCAGGGTAATGGCGAACAGAACGGCAAAAATGGCCTGCCATTCGAAGTGGACCAGCAGCCAGCTGCCAAGCAGCGGCGCCAGCGCCGGCGACAAACCAACCAGCGGCATAATGGCGGCGAAAATACGGTTGGTTCTTTGCGCAGGGTAATAATCGGTTACCATTGCCTGCCAGGTCACCGCGGCGGCGCAAACCCCCAGAGCCTGGATAAAGCGCAGCGCCAGCATCAGGCCGGCATCGCGCACCCACAGCATCCCCAGGCAGCCGACAGCAAAGATAGCCAGACCGCTCAGCAGCACCGGCTTACGGCCATAGCGATCGGAAATGGGGCCCCAGAAGAGCTGCCCAAGCGCAAAGCCCGCCAGGAACAGGCTCAGGCTGGCGCTGACCGAGGCGGCGGAAGTATTCAGATCCTGTTGCATAGCGGCGAAAGCCGGAAGATACATATCGGTGGCCAGAAAGCCCAGTACGCTGAGGCCAGCCAGCCAGACTAAAAATCCTTTCCCAGGTTGTTGCATAACATTCTCTTTTTATTGTGCAGGTACGATGGCGCAGAGTGTAGGGAGTGCATTAAGGCTTGTGAAACGCTAATATTTGTCAGATGAGTTCAAAAATTTTGCAGGCAGAAAATGTGGTCTGAATACTCGCTTGAAGTTGTCGATGCTGTCGCCCGAAACGGCAGCTTTAGCGCCGCCGCCCAGGAACTGCACCGCGTACCCTCGGCCGTCAGCTATACCGTACGTCAGCTGGAGGAGTGGCTGGCGGTACCGTTGTTCGAACGCCGCCATCGGGATGTGGAATTAACGCCGGCCGGCGTCTGGTTTTTACAGGAAGGGCGATCTGTTATCAAAAAAATGCAGATCACCCGCCAGCAGTGCCAGCAGATCGCCAACGGCTGGCGCGGGCAGCTCTCCATCGCGGTTGATAACATCGTTAAACCCACGCGTATGCGGCAGATGATCGTTGATTTTTATCGCCATTTTGATGACGTCGAGCTGATCGTCTTTCAGGAGGTGTTCAACGGCGTCTGGGATGCGCTCGCCGACGGTCGCGTGGAATTAGCCATCGGCGCGACGCGCTCCATTCCGGTAGGGGGACGCTACGCCTTCCGCGATATGGGGATGCTGAGCTGGGACTGCGTCGTTGCGAGCCACCATCCGCTGGCAAAAATGGCGGGGCCTTTGAGCGATGACGTGTTGCGCAACTGGCCGTCGCTGGTCAGAGAGGATACGTCACGCTCGCTGCCGAAGCGGACCACGTGGCTGCTCGATAACCAGAAGAGGGTAGTCGTGCCGGACTGGGATGCTTCTGAAACCTGCCTCTCCGCCGGACTGTGCGTCGGTATGGTGCCCGGGCATTTAGCGCGTCCGTGGCTGGATAGCGGCGAATGGACGGCGCTGGAGCTGGAGAACCCCTTCCCGGATGCCGCATGCTGCCTGACGTGGCAGCAAAGCGACGCTTCGCCGGCGCTGCTCTGGTTACTGGATTATCTTGGCGATAGCGAAACGCTAAACCGGGAGTGGCTGCGGGCGCCGGAATAACCGACGCCGCAAGCAGGGCTAACGGCGATAATCGACAAACGGACCATCGGCCACGGAACGGCGCTCGACCAGGCGCGGATGGACTTCAATCGACTGCGAGACTTCACGCTTATTGACGATACGGTCCAGCAGCATATTAAAGGCCGCTTCGCCAAGAGAGTCCTTAGGCTGATGAATGGTGGTCAGTGCCGGGCTAAAGTAGCGGGCGTTGCGCACGTTATCATAACCGATCAGCGAAATATCCTGCGGCACGCGCAGGCCCATTTCATCCGCGGCGCAGATGGCACCCATCGCCATAATATCCCCGCCGCAGAAGATGGCCGTTGGGCGAGGGTGCTGGGCGAGAATTTGCTGCATGGCGCGGTAGCCGGATTCCGGCTCGAAATCACCCTGTACAATCCAGTTTTCCGGGACGTTAATCTGCGCCTCTTCCATCGCTTTCATAAAACCCGCCAGCCGGCCTGCGCCGGTGTTACGCTCCAGCGGGCCGGGGATCACGCCGATGTCGCGATGGCCGCGTTCAACCAGGTAGCGTCCGGCGATATAGCCGCCCTCGAAGGCGTTATCGACGACCGAATCGGTAAAGTCGGCTTTTGCCTCGCCCCAGTCCATCACCACCATCGGGATATGGCGATACTCTTCCAGCATGCTTAACACCGATTCCGGATACTCGGAACACATCACCAGCAGACCGTCGACGCGTTTCTGCGCCATCATTGACAAATAGGCGCGCTGTTTCTCCGGGTCGTTCCACGCGTTGCCGAGGATCAGGGTGTAGCCCTTCTGGAAACAGCTTTTCTCAACGGCTTCGATAATCTCAGCGAAATAGGCCGCTTCGCTGCTGGTCGCCAGCAGACCAATCGACTTGGTGTGATTGACCTTCAGGCTGCGGGCAACGGCGCTGGGGGAGTAATGCAGCTCTTTTATTGCCGCCCATACCGCATTGCGCGTCTCTTCCGCAACAAAACGGGTTTTGTTAATCACATGTGACACTGTTGTAGTGGAAACGTTTGCGCGCTTCGCTACATCTTTAATAGTTGCCATTACTTCTCACTCCAGACCTTGACCTGATCGTCTGTTTATCGGTACGTAAACGTTTGCCTGTACACACCCTGACGCCAAAATTGAGCATGGCATCACGTCGGGAAAACGACACAGAACGACAGGAAGGGGTCAATGGCCGATACGCTTTCAAATTAGCGTGGGATTTTGTCCGATCTTGGGGCAAAGGGGAAGAGCAAAAATGTGCATCACTCTAAATCTCGGAAGATTTTTACGCTATTCTGTGTAAAAATGAGCAAGCTCACTTTTCATGTGGGGATAATCACGGGGAAAAATTGATGGATATAAATTTAAAGTTTTCGCTGACAACAACGATTATTGTTTTGGGTTTGATTGTTGCCGCAGGTTTGACCGCAGTACTGCACTAGTTCTGCGATAAGGGAGGGGCCGCTCTCCCTTTTACTCCACCTATTATTATCATTTTCGCAAAAATCTTTTGCCATTTCGTTCACTTTTGTTTTTCTGTGATTGATGTCATGCTTTTGACTTCTGATGAGATGCCGTCGCGGAAGGCGGCCTGATGGAGTCCCTGCATGAAAATCAACTTTCCCCTGCTCGCGCTGGCGATCGGTGCCTTTGGCATCGGCACGACCGAGTTCTCCCCGATGGGGCTATTACCGGTTATCGCTAAAGGCGTTGACGTTTCGATTCCGGCGGCGGGAATGCTGATTAGCGCCTATGCCATCGGCGTAATGGTTGGCGCGCCGCTGATGACGCTGCTGCTCTCCCACCGCGCGCGCAGAAACGCGCTGATCTTTCTGATGGCGATTTTTACCCTCGGCAACGTGCTCTCTTCCATTGCGCCGGATTACACCACGCTGCTGCTGTCGCGGATCATTACCAGCCTTAACCATGGCGCTTTCTTTGGCCTGGGCTCGGTGGTGGCGGCAAGCGTGGTGCCAAAACATAAGCAGGCCAGCGCGGTGGCGACGATGTTTATGGGGCTGACGATCGCCAACATCGGCGGCGTACCCGCAGCAACCTGGTTGGGTGAAACCATCGGCTGGCGAATGTCGTTCCTTGCAACGGCGGGGCTGGGCGTGGTGGCGATAATCGGCCTGTGGTTTTCCTTACCGAAGGGCAGCGCCGGCGAGCGCCCAAATGTGAAGCAGGAGCTTTCGGTGCTGATGCGCCCGCAGGTGCTGTCGGCGCTGCTGACTACCGTGCTGGGGGCAGGGGCGATGTTTACGCTCTATACCTATATTTCCCCGGTTCTGCATACCATTACCAACGCCTCTCCGCTGTTTGTCACCGCGATGCTGGTGCTGATCGGCGTGGGCTTTTCGCTGGGCAACTATCTTGGCGGTAAATTTGCTGACCGCTCCGTTTCCGGGACGCTGAAGGGCTTTCTGCTGCTGCTGATGGTTATCATGCTGGCGATCCCGCTGCTGGCGCAATCGCAGGTGGGCGCGGCAATCAGCATGGTGGTCTGGGGCGCGGCGACCTTTGCGGTGGTGCCGCCTTTGCAGATGCGGGTGATGCGCGTGGCCCACGAAGCGCCGGGGCTGTCGTCGTCGGTCAATATCGGGGCTTTCAACCTTGGAAACGCGCTGGGAGCGGCGGCGGGAGGCGCAGTCATTAGCGGCGGCCTCGGCTATGCGTTTGTCCCGGTGATGGGGGCGATTATCGCGGGCGTTGCGCTGCTGTTGGTGCTGTTCAGCGGGCGGGCGCAGCCGGAAGAGGCGTTCGCCAACCGTTAAGATCGCGTGCTGTGAGAGAATAACCGCAGAAGCCGAAAGGCATCTGCGGTTTGCTTTTATGCTGCCAGGTTAGCGGCAACAAACTTCCAGTTTACCAGCGCCCAGAAGTGTTCCAGATAGTTTGGACGGGCGTTACGGTAGTCGATGTAATAAGCGTGTTCCCAGACATCCACGGTCAGCAGCGGAGTCGCGTCGCTGGTCAGCGGCGTACCCGCGTTGCTGGTGGAGACAATGGCCAGGCTACCGTCGGCGTTTTTCACCAGCCAGGTCCAGCCTGCGCCGAAGTTTTTTGCCGCCGCGTCGGTGAATTTGGCTTTAAAATCAGCGAAGCTGCCGAAGGATTTAGCGATAGCGGCCGCCAGTTCGCCTTGCGGCTCGCCGCCGGCGTTTGGCGCGAGGCAGTTCCAGTAGAAGGTGTGATTCCAGACCTGCGCGGCGTTGTTGAAGACGCCGCCATCGGAAGAACGCACGATCTCTTCCAGGGTTTTCCCTTCAAACGCGGTGCCTTTGATCAGGTTATTCAGGTTGGTGACGTAGGCCTGGTGGTGTTTACCGTAGTGGTATTCCAGGGTTTCTGCGGAAATGTGCGGCGCCAGGGCGTCTTTTGCATATGGTAATGCAGGTAATTCGAACGACATTGCTACTCTCCTTTTTATAGTTTGTACGCGCAATAACCATGTATTACGCAGGGTAATAGTAGCAAATTAAAAGATGTGGCAAAAGAGAGAGTTACCCTGCCGCCCAAGCGGCAAGGCATATTTAGCGAATGGTTTTCGGCGTCATAACGCGACGCGCGCCGACGTAGTGGCGTACCCAGTAATCGTCGCTTAATGAGGTGATCTGAATATCGCGGCCGGTGCGCGGAGACTGGATAAATTTGCCGTTGCCAACGTAAACGCCGACGTGATCGGCAGTCCCGCGCCCGCGGGTGCGGAAAAAGACGAGATCCCCGCTCTGCAGCTCGCCGCGATCCACCGGACGGGCGTCGCGCAGGTGATACATCTCATTGGCGGTGCGTGGAATATGGATTTTAACCAGATCTTTATAGGCGTAATAGACCAGGCCGCTACAATCAAACCCGGTGCGCGGGGAAGTACCGCCCCAGCGATAGGGCTTACCAATCTGATCCATCAGCTTTGACATCGCGGTGCTTTGCGCTTTTTGTACCCGCGCCTTATGCGCATCGGCGATAGTCAACTGCGGCTCATCGGCGATGGGTTTGCAGCGGGTTTTATAGCCTTTACGCACCACGCACTTTTTCTGCACGCTCGCCGTTGCCATCTTGCTTTCCGCTATTGACCTTGTCGAGCTGGCGCACAGTTTTTTATAGCCTTTGCGCAGGACGCATTTTTTGGTGACGCTGGCGGTCTGGCGTGACGCGGTTGATTTGCTGCGGCTGGCGGTCGACGTTTTCTTGCTGGGGGTTTTGGCGGCGGTTTTACTTTTGGAATTGACTGCTTTTTTCTTACGCTCCGCGGTCGTGCCCTTGGCCGGATGCGCTTTAGGCGCGGCCGAAGCGTGCGTATGCCCGGAAGCATGCGCCAGCGGCGTAAGTGAAATAGATGTGAAAAGTAATGCACAGAGCGAAATCGCGATTTTATTAAGACGCGCCACTGAGCACTCCCCTGATTAAATTACAGACATATACAGATGCCTGACGATGAATGACAAACCGCATCGATTCTAAAGCATAAAATCGTGGAGAGTTACTACTCTTTTGTATCTAAAGTCTCGTTTGGTTAACATTTGCAAAAAAATGCTTCCGTCAGCACCCCTGACGCTTGAAAAACGCGCAACGCGTTGCCGCGTATAGCAATAAAATGATATTTTTGAGGCAACTTTGGCCGACAGAAGATAAAATGTGGCAAGTGAAAAAAATGTTATTATCGGTCCTGCGTTCAGGGCGCTACAATGACAAATTACTGCCGTAGAGAAGTTTGAGGAAGCACGACAATGAGCACGACTTTAGAAAAAATCCAACATCAAATCGCTGAAAACCCGATCCTGCTGTACATGAAAGGATCACCGAAACTGCCAAGCTGCGGTTTCTCCGCGCAGGCCGTTCAGGCGCTCTCCGCCTGTGGCGAACGTTTTGCCTACGTCGATATCCTGCAAAACCCGGACATCCGCGCAGAGCTGCCGAAATACGCTAACTGGCCAACCTTCCCGCAGCTGTGGGTAGACGGCGAACTGGTCGGCGGCTGC
Organism: Klebsiella sp. MBT K-1; assembly: GCF_002556465.1. Taxonomy (NCBI): domain Bacteria; kingdom Pseudomonadati; phylum Pseudomonadota; class Gammaproteobacteria; order Enterobacterales; family Enterobacteriaceae; genus Klebsiella; species Klebsiella sp. MBT K-1. The sequence goes on from NZ_PDEL01000025.1 coordinate 53,473, forward strand.
GACATCGTGATTGAAATGTATCAGCGCGGCGAACTGCAGCAGCTGATCAAAGAAACGGCCGCTAAGTATAAAACTGACGAGCCGAAAGCGGAGTAATTCTGCTGCTATTAAAAAAGCGACTTCCGATGAAGTCGCTTTTTTTTATCGTTTATTCTTCGGCCATCGGTAATGGCCAGCCGCCGAGACGCTTCCAGCGGTTGACGATTTCGCAGAACAGCTGGGCGGTTTGTTCGGTATCGTATAGCGCGGAGTGCGCCTGGGTACCATCAAACGCCATCCCTGCGGCAATACAGGCTTTCGACAGCACCGTTTGCCCCAGCGCCAGGCCGCTCAGGGCCGCGGTATCAAAGGTGACGAACGGGTGGAACGGATTACGTTTCAGCCCTGCGCGCTCTGCCGCCGCCATGGTAAAGCTGTGATCGAACGTGGCGTTATGCGCAACCATGATCGCGCGGCTGCAGTCGCTCTCTTTCATCCCTTTACGGACCATTTTGAAAATCGCGTGCAGCGCATCGTATTCGCTCACCGCGCCGCGTTCGGGGTCGTGGGGGTTAATACCGTTAAAAGCCAGGGCTTCGGGCTGCAGGTTGGCGCCCTCAAAAGGTTCAACATGAAAATGCAGCGTTTCGTCCGGCATCAGCCAGCCTTCTTCATCCATTTTCAACGTAATAGCGGCGATCTCCAGCAGGGCGTCGGTTTTGGCATTAAATCCGGCGGTTTCAACATCGATTACCACAGGATAAAAACCGCGAAAACGGTCGCACAGACCATTAAGTTGAACGTTCTCGGACATCAGATTCTCTTAGCTGGAAAAAAGTAGCGCGCATTATGGCAAATTTTGCCGCGCCTTGCAGCAGGCAGGGGGATAAAACAGCGGGCACCGCGGGTGCCCGAGCAGATTAATTGCCGAGGCCTTTACCGGCGTCTTTCTCTTCGATCAGTTCGATTTTATAACCATCCGGATCTTCGACGAAGGCGATAACGGTGGTACCGCCTTTCACCGGACCGGCTTCACGCGTCACGTTGCCGCCGTTTTGGCGAATACGCTCGCAGGCTTCCGCCGCGTTTTCAACGCTCAGCGCGATATGGCCATAAGCGCTGCCGAGATCGTACTTATCAACGCCCCAGTTGTAGGTCAGCTCAATCACGGCGGTATCGCTCTCTTCGCCGTAACCCACGAATGCCAGCGAGTATTTATACTCCGTGTTTTCGCTGGTGCGCAGCAGTTTCATGCCCAGCACGTTGGTGTAAAACTCAATCGAACGTTGCAGGTCGCCAACGCGCAGCATGGTGTGAAGTAAGCGCATAATGTCCCCTATGCAGTTTATGTTGATACAGCAGAGCGTTGAGTATAGCGGCGATAACCCGCCGCTATCAATGGAGGGATTACAGGGTCGGGTAATCGGTATAGCCTTCCGCGCCGCCGCCGTAGAAGCTTTCCGGACGCTGTGGATTCAGAGCGGCCTTTTTCTGCAGGCGCGCGACCAGATCCGGGTTGGCAATGTAGTCGCGACCGAAGGCCACGGCATCGATCAGGCCTTTACCGATCAGATCGTTTGCCTTTTCGACCGTGTAGGCGCCAGCGCCGATAATGGCGCCGGGGAAACGGTCGCGCACTTTCTGACGGAACTCATCGCTGTACGGCTGGCCGCCGGCCCAGTCCGGCTCGGACATGTGCAGGTAAGCGATGCCGCGTTTGGCCAGCTCTTCGATCAGATAGAGCGCGTCGGCCTCTTCATTCGCACCGTTATCGACGTTCTGGAAGCTGCCAATAGGCGAAACGCGAATACCGATACGGTCGGCGCTCCACTCTTTACTTGCCGCATCAACCACTTCCAGCACCAGGCGCGCGCGGTTTTCCACGCTGCCGCCGTACTGGTCAGTACGGTGGTTGGAAGAGGGGGAAAGGAACTGGTGCAGCAGGTAGCCGTGCGCGGAGTGCAGTTCGACAAGATCAAAACCGGCATCGCGGGCGTTGCCTACCGCCTGACGGAAATCATCAACGATCCCCGGGATCTCATCGGTGTTGAGCGCGCGCGGCATCGAGGTGTCGACGCGAATAGCATGGCCGTTTTCATCGCGCAGCGAGGTACGGGTACCCGCACTAATGGCCGACGGCGCCACCGGGGCGGCGCCGCCAGGCTGGATGCCGCTGTGCGAAATGCGCCCGGTGTGCCACAGCTGAACGGCAATACGCCCGTTTTCGGCGTGTACGCCGGCGGTGATTTTTTTCCACGCGGCAATCTGTTCCGGGCTGTGCAGACCAGGCGCGCCCGCGTAGCCTTTAGCCTGAGCGGAGATCTGGGTGGCTTCGGAAATAATCAGGCCGGAGCTGGCGCGCTGACGGTAGTATTCACCCATTAGCGGGGTAGGGATATCGCCCGGTTCAATGCTGCGCAGACGCGTCAGCGGAGCCATAAATACGCGGTTGGGCGCGGTTACCGCACCTACTTTCAACGGGGTAAACAACTTTGATTCTGACATAATGACTCCTGAGTAGACCGGTCGTCTTGAAACTGATGAAATAAAAACGCCTGTTAAACGCCAGGCGCAGCAATAATATTTTTAGCGTGGGCAAGGGCGCTTTCCAGCGGCGTTGCGCTACGCGTAATCTTGGCCTGCAGATTCGCCCCCAGCCACAGGGAGTAGAGCACCTGGGAAAGGGTGAACGCGTCGCCGTCAAACTCAAGGCTGCCTTCCTGACGGCCTTTCTCCAGCGCATCGCCCAGCAGGATAATGATTTGGCTGGCGCCTTTATCCATCGCGGCGCGCATATCTTCCGACAGATCGCAGACCTCCGCCGACAGCTTCACCGTCAGACAGCCGCTAATAATGCCCTGCTGGCAAAATTGCGTCAGCGTATGCTGATAATAGGCCAAAAGGCGATCGCGGTAGTTTCCCTGACCGTGGTCAAAATGCTCCACCAGGCGCTGAAGGTATCCGGCGTAATGATGCTCGAGCAGCGCAACGCCAAAGGCTTCTTTTGAGCGAAAGTAGTGATAGAAAGAGCCTTTCGGCACTTCCGCTGTTTTCAGCAGTTCACTCAGCCCCATGCCGGTAAATCCCCGATGCATGCAGAGCTGCTCGCCGGTGACCAGGATATGTTCGCGGGTGTTGCATTCACTGTGCTTGTTCATAGCGCTCACTGTAATAGACCGATTGGTCTAATGCAAGTCATAATTAAAAATGCCGCCTGGCGCAGAGGGCGATGAACAAAATTTGCGTACGGCGAATGAAACGTCTTCAATAAAGAAAGAGATGAGCGGCAGGAGAGGCGAAGTGGCTGAACAACTGGAGTTCTTCCCGGTGCAAAGTCCGTGTCGGGGGATTTGTCAGTCTGATGAACGTGGCTACTGCCGGGGGTGCATGCGCAGCCGCGACGAGCGTTTCAACTGGCAGAAAATGAGCGATGCGCAAAAGCAGGAGGTTCTGCGTCTGTGTCGCCAGCGGCGGCTGCGCAAATTACGCGCGGCTAAGCAGGATAGTGCGGAAGAACCGCAGCAACCCTCACTGTTTTAAGCATAAAATTGCGTATACTCAGGGCACATTTTTGTTGAGGAAGCTGTTATGGTTCAGCGTATTGCTATGGCTCCGCAGGGGCCGGAATTTTCTCGTTTTGTGATGGGCTACTGGCGTTTGATGGACTGGAATATGTCCGCGAAAGCGCTGGTGAGCTTTGTTGAGCAACACCTGGATCTGGGCGTCACCACTATCGATCACGCCGATATTTACGGCGACTATCGCTGTGAGGCGGCGTTTGGCGAAGCGCTAAAGCTGGCTCCGCATCTGCGCAGCCGGATGGAAATTGTCACCAAATGCGGGATAGCCACTAAAGCGCGGGCGGAAAACACCATCGGCCACTATATTACCGACCGCGACCATATCGTTCTCAGCGCCGAACAGTCGCTGCGTAATCTGGCAACCGACCATCTTGATCTGCTGCTAATCCATCGTCCGGACCCGCTGATGGATGCGGATGAAGTCGCGGAGGCGTTCCTTGCCCTCCACCATAGCGGCAAAGTTCGCCACTTCGGCGTATCTAACTTTACTCCCGCCCAGTTTACCCTGCTGCAGTCGCGCCTCCCGTTTACGCTCGCGACCAACCAGGTGGAAATTTCCCCGGTCCATCAGCCGCTGCTGCTGGACGGTACGCTGGATCAGCTTCAGCAGCTGCGTATCCGGCCGATGGCTTGGTCCTGCCTCGGCGGCGGACGTTTATTTAACGATGACAGCTTCCAGCCGCTGCGCGATGAGCTGGCGCGCGTTGCTCAGGAGCTAAATGCGGAGAGCATTGAGCAGGTGGTGTACGCCTGGATCCTGCGTCTGCCATCGCAGCCGTTGCCGATCATCGGCTCAGGCAAAATCGAGCGCGTGCGCTCCGCGGTGGTTGCTGAAAAGCTAAACATGAGCCGCCAGCAGTGGTTCCGCATTCGTAAAGCGGCGTTAGGCTACGACGTTCCGTAGACACCGACACCTCAGCAATGGCCTACACTTAGTAGCGATAGAGCCATTAAGGAGGTGTTATGCAACGATGTATTCTCGCCATACTTACCCTGGCCGCGTGCGCAGGCGCGCAGGCGGCCAGTGAAAGCGTCGATATCAATCTTGTTACCAGCCAGAGCGTCGGTCAGGCTATCGGTAGCGTTAAAATCAGCGAAACCGAGAAAGGTCTGGAGTTTACGCCAGACCTGAAGGCGCTGCCTCCCGGCGAGCACGGCTTCCATATCCACGCCAACGGCAGCTGCCAGCCCGCGATTAAAGAGGGCAAAGCCGTCGCCGCTGGCGCAGCCGGCGGGCACTACGATCCGCAAAAAACCGGAAAGCATGAAGGTCCTGACGGCGCCGGGCATCTCGGCGATCTGCCATTCCTGGTGGTCAACAACGACGGTAAAGCCACCCAGCCGGTAGTGGCACCGCGTTTAAAAACGCTGGATGAGGTGAAAGGCAAGGCGCTGATGATTCACGTGGGGGGCGATAATATGTCCGACAGCCCGCAGCCCCTCGGTGGAGGCGGCGAGCGGTTTGCCTGCGGCGTGATTAAGTAGTTCTTTCCGTCAGGGTTCCGGCAATCGGCGCCTGCTCCAGCTGCGACAGCGCGCACCATAGCCGCCAGATAACCGCCGCCAGCTCTTTGGCCGCCGGCTGGTGGTGGTGATTAAGCGCGTCGCAGATGCGCTGCAGCTCCTGGAGCGTAGAGGCGAGCGGGCGCTGCTGTACCCCGCGCTCGCTCATTACATCCCGCAGCAGGCTGATACATAAATCACGCACCTGCGATAGCGGGTCGGAACGGGTTTCCCACTCGCGCAGCTGCCACACCACGTGGGAACAGTTGAGCAACACCACGCCCCAGCGCAGCAGCCAGCGGCGCGCCAGCGCATCCTGGCTATTGCTGAGCTGGCTAATATGGTGGTAAACCAGCGATTCAAATTCGTGCTCGCTGTGCTGCGGGCGGCGGCTGAGCTGGTCAACAAAGTGACGCCGTAACGCACGGATATGGCGGCGGCTTTTACGCGCGTCCGAACCCGGGCTGATAATGGCGAACGCCAGCCAGGCGAGGCCTACGCCAATGATTTTCCCCAGATTATCGTTAAGAAACGACGCGTAGTCGTAGACCGGCGGGTTGGTGACCGAAATAAACGACCCCATAAAGACAATCAGCTGACCCCATAGTCCGGCGAGCTTAGGCATCTGTAGCTTCAGCAGCTGCATGGTCGTCAGCAGCGGAAACAGGAACAACAGAAACTGCCATAAATCGGTGATCTGCACCATCAGGCCAAACTTCACAACAAAGCTAAAGAGCGAAAGCAGGATCAGGGTGCGCATCAACAGCGTTAAGGACTTAAACGGTGAAGGAGAGACCGAATAGAGGACGCAGCAGATAGCCGCCAGGGTCAGAGCTGCGGCGCAGGCCTGCCACTGGGTGCTAATTCCCCATGCGCCGACCATTACCAGCGCGCAGAAAGTGCGAACGCCGTTCCACAAGGCTTCGGCCTGGTCGGTATGGCGGGCCAGCGCTGGCGCGGAAGGCACGTTAAATTCAGTCACCGCGGTGGCGTTTTCGATGCGCGTGAGCCAGCGGCTGCTCACCAGGTAGAGACGACAAAAGTAGCGCAGACGCTTCCAGAAGGCGATATGCCGGTAATCAGCATCCGCGGGCGGCGCCAGCGGGGCGATGATGCGGGCGACGCTCAAGGCATCGGCGTTTGTATACGCTAATTCGTTAAGCAGTGACTCCAGAATCTCGCGGGTGCGGGC
>NZ_PDEL01000026.1:0-42587 GCF_002556465.1 Klebsiella sp. MBT K-1
ACGACAGCGCGGGATGTCGCTGTCGTTGTTGTGCCTGTCATCCGGGAGCCGGAGAAGATGACAGTGGTGAAAAGAGTTGCAGGCGTTCACAGTATCTACCGTTCGGCAAATGGCGGTAGAGCTGTAGCCCGGATAAGCGCAGCGCGACCCGGGAAAAAGCCTTACTGATGCGTGAATCTCGGGCGTTTTGTCCGGGTCATTCTGCTGTCATTTTTCTTGCGCATGCTCTCGCGAGGCGCCGTGGCCGATAAGGGAAAATAAACGATGGGTAAAACGCTGACCATTTTCGATCTGGATAATACGTTAATTAAGGGAGACAGCAGTACGCTGTGGAGCCGCTTTATGGTGCGCGAGGGCTGGGTAAACGATCCCGATTACCTGGCGCGGGAAGCGCGGCTGATGGAGGACTACGACCGCGGCGAAATGAATATCGCCGATTACGTGGCCCTGATCCAGGCGCCGCTGATTGGCGTGGCAAAGCGGGATGTGGACGCGCTGCTGGCGCGCTGCGTACGCGAAGAGGTTATGCCGCGCGTGTATCCGCAGGCGTGGGATTTGATTCGGACTTTACAGGCGAAAGGCGAGCAGATGCTGGTGATCTCGGCGTCGGTCAGCCTGCTGGTACAGGCAGTTGCGGCGGAGCTGGGCATCGAGCAGGCGCTGGGCATTGACGTTGTGATGGCCGACGGCGGCTATAGCGGCGTGATTGCCGGTACGCCGAGCTATCAGCAGGGGAAAGTCGTGCGCCTTGAGCAGTGGCTGGCGGCCCATCCCGACTATTCGGGTGAGATAACCTTCTACACCGATTCGATTAACGATCTGCCGCTGTGCCTGCGCGCCGATCGCGTACGGCTGGTCAATCCCTGCCCGCAGCTGGCGGCGACGAACGCGCAGCACCGGTGGCCGGTGCTGGCGTGGCGGCTGTGATTTTCCCCCGGGTGGCGGCGTAAACGCCTTACCCGGGCTACTTTTTCGTGCAGTTTGGGTAGCCTGGACAGGCGCAATGCGCCGCCTCCGGGAATGTCGCGATATCAGGCCCCCCGGGGAAGCGCAGCGCGACCCGGGAAAAAATTAACCAGCTTTAAACAGCGGCACCGCGCTGCCGCCGATATAGCGGCGGCGCAGCCAGGCGGACAGCGTATCCATCGCCATCACCACCGCCACCAGCAGCAGGGTAATAAACATCACCACGTCCCAGTTCCACAGGCGCATATTTTCCGCATAAATCAGGCCGATGCCCCCCGCGCCGACAAAACCGAGTACCGCAGCGGAACGGGTATTCGATTCAATCTGATACAGGCTGAGCGCCAGAAACGTCGGAAAGGACTGGGTAAAAATGCTGAAGCGATGTTTCTGCAAACCGTTCGCCCCCACCGCCGTCAGGCCGCGTCCCGGCGAACGGTCAACCGCCTCATGCCCCTCGGCATACAGACGGCCCAGCAGCCCGGTATCCTGCATGATAATCGCCAGCACCCCGGCCAGCGGCCCGAGCCCAACGGCGCGGACAAAAATCAGCCCCCAGATAGCCATATCGATGCCGCGCAGCACGTCGAACAGGCGGCGCATCAGCAGGGCGATGAGCCCCGGAACAACGCCGCGCATAATGTTGCGCGCCGCGAGAAACGAGAGCAGCAGGGCGATGACCGTTGCGGTAAGCGTCCCGGCGAAAACAATCGCCAGGGTAATGGCGATTTGCGTGAAGTAATAGCGAAACGGCCAGTTGAAAAAGTCGTGCCAGACGAACATCCGCAGTAGATAGCGGCTGATTTGCTGCAGCCCGGCGGCGAGCTGCCCGCCGCTGATGCCGAACTGCATAAAGAACCAGACATAATAGAGCAGGCTGGCCAGCGCCAGCAGGCCGACATAGCGCAGATAGCGCCCCTGGGCCTGATATAAATGCCGATGCTGGCGGCGGCTGGCGGCGATATCCGGTTGTTTTTGCCACTGATTCATTTTTTTCCCTCCAGAACCCACTGCCGCAGGCGGCCGGACAGCATATCCAGCAGCGATACCACGATAATAATCAGCAGCAGCGTGATGCTGACCTGATCGTAACGATCCAGTTTGATGTTGGTCATCAGCTCCTGGCCGATGCCGCCCGCGCCCACCAGCCCGAGGATCGTTGAGGAGCGGAAGTTAATTTCGAGCCGCATAAAGCCGTAGGAGAGAAAAATAGGTTTCACCTGCGGCCACAGGGCAAAGCGAATACGCTGCAGATGCGACGCGCCGCAGGCGGCCAGGCCGCGCACCGGTTTATCCTGGGCGCTCTCCACCGCTTCATAGAACAGCTTGGTCAGGCTGCCGATGGTGTGCAGCATCAATGCCAGAAAGCCCGGTATCGCCCCGATACCAAAAGCCATCACGAAAATGACCGCCCACGCCAGCTCCGGCATGGTGCGCAGAAAAGCCACCAGCACGCGGACGGCAACCCGCAGCGGGGCAGGGGACCAGGCGTTGCTGGCGGCAACGAACCCCAGCAGGGTGGCTATCGCCACCGCCACCAGCGTGGACGCCAGCGCCAGCTGCAGCGTCTCCCAGATCAGCGGCAGCTGTATCGGCAGACGATAGCCCCAGTAAGCCAGCGAACCTTTGGTATGCGAATCGGCAAACAGGTCGGCGACGCGCAGCGTCGGCAGCGTCTCAAACATGTAGTCGAAAAAGTTGGGCAGCGAGTGCCAGATAGTAAAGAGATTAAACTCGGCCATGCTGCCGGCGGCAAAATAGAGCGCCAGCAGCAGCAGGGATCCGCTCAAGGTATCGCGCTTTTGTCGCGAGCGGACCTGCTGGTAATAGCGTTCGAATTCGGTATGGGTGTTATTCATGCGTCGCGGTGTCTTCAACGAGTCGCCGCTGCCCGCGATAGCCCGCGGGCGGCGGCGTCAGGGGCGGGATTAACGCGCGCTAACCAGCTCGCGTTTCATATCGATGATCTGCTGAAAATCAGCCACGCTGCCCGGGCCGATATGCTGAGTACCGCCCATCGCCTTGATAAAGCAGGCGTGATCGTCAGTATCGAGCTTTTTAATCGCGGTAACGACTTTGGCCTTAAAGTCCGCCGGCAGGGCATTGCTGACGAGGATCGGACCGTTCGGGATCAGCGGCGATTGCCAGATAATGCGAATTTGCTTCATCAAATCCGGGTGATCCATGCGAATCAGGCGGTTAAAGGCGCCGACGCTGTAGCCGCTGTTATAGTCGCCGACCATGGAGGTCCAGGTCACCGCGCCGGCAAACTGGCCGTTCAGCACCCCCAGAATGTCCTGCTCGTGGCCGCCGGAGAAGGTCACGCTGGAGAAGAAGTTATTATATTTGTTATCCGAGGTGCCGCCGAACTGCTGTTTAAAGGCGTGGTTCGGAATTAAAAAGCCGGAAGTGGAGTCCGGGTCGGCGAAGCCAAAGGCTTTGCCCTTCAGATCTTCTAACTTTTTATACGGACTGTCGGCTTTGACAATCACCACCGAGTGGTAGCCGCGGGACTGGTCTTTATCATCTACGGCAATCCCGACAATATCGACGGCCTTAGGATTGTTAATATAAACCGAAGCGTACGACGACGGCGACATGCTTAATACGACGTCAACTTTTCCGCCCAGCAATCCCTGAATCACGCCGGAGTAGTCGGACGAGTTACGCAACTTCGTATCGACGTTGAGTTCTTTATCGAGAAACTGTTTAACGCACTGGTTATCACCAATTTGCTGCGTTGCGTTCTGACCGCCAAGGATGCCCAGATTTAATTCCTTCGGTTGTTCAGCAGCGCCTGCCTGCCACGCCATCATAATGCCTGCAACCGCTGCGGATAAACGAACTGCGCCAGTGATGTACTTTTTCATTATTTTGCCCGTGTGAGTGAAATTTAATGCAATTGGCTAATTTCATCGCCGTACAGCCGGTGCAGAATTTCCTGATTCAGCTGCGTGGGATGGTCGTCAAAAATAATCTGGCCTTTGGCCACGCCGATAACCCGCGTGCAATATTCACGCACCAGCTCCACCGAATGCAGGTTTACCATTACGCTGATGCCCTGTTCGCTAATTTCGCGCAGGACATTCATAATTCGCTGCGTATTTTTCGGGTCAAGAGACGCGACCGGTTCATCGGCCAGCAAAATACCGGGGTTTTGCATTAATGCCCGGCAAATGGCCACGCGCTGCATCTGGCCGCCGGAGAGGTTTTCCGCCCGCTGTAGCGCCTGCGGCAGCATATTCATCCACTCCAGCAGGGAGATCGCGCGGGCGCGGTCGGCGTCGGGGAAGACTTTGAATAAGGATTTCAGGGTGGAAGTCTGGCTCAGGCGCCCCAGCAGCACGTTGGTCAAAACGTCGAGGCGCGGGACCAGACAGAAATCCTGAAAGATCATGCCGCACCGGCTGCGCCAGGCGTTTAACGCGCGGCCTGACAGCTTTGATACGTCCTGCGGCGTCCCCACTTCCGGGAAGCTCAGGATCTCGCCGCCGCTGGCGCTATGGGTGCCGTTCAGAAGGTGCAGAAGCGTCGATTTACCGGCGCCGGAACGGCCAATCACGCCAACCAGTTCGCCCGCATGAAGATCGAAACTGATGCTATCCAGGACGGTTTGCTGCGCGTTCCAGGATTTGCTCAGGTTACGTACGCTCAGGACCTTGCGTTGCCGGTCGGTATAGGGGGGCGTAAACGGTTGAAACTCGGTTTCTGCAACCGCAGCCAGAGAACTGTTCATAAATGCGTCCAGGTTCGTCAGTCAACTGGGCACTATTAATGGTGTTTTATATGACTGCCGGATGACAGTAAGACGAACAAATAGTGAACGGACGCAAGAGTTGGGGTAGTGGGTGGCGAAAAAGCCCGACAGGGCTCACACTTTTGTATCCACAAGCGGGAATTCGCGCAGGGTCTGCTACCTTTAATACGCTTTGGCAATGAGATTAATAATGATACGTATTTCCTCTGATAAAGATAAGGCGTTGTATGCGACATTAGCGGGGGAAATTTACCGCCTTGGGCGCAGAGGCATCATTCAGGATGTTCGTGCCAGGCTTCATGCTGAGTCGGTTTAACCGAATAGTTAATCTTTTCGTGCTTGATTACGATTGACCTCGATAAATTTTTAGTCGGCGACCAGGCCTTTTGTGCGGCGTGTAATTTCATTATTTACGCCAGTTAATGGAATTAACCACTGACTTTGTGTTGATTATTGGCATTATATTCTTATTTTTTGACTTTGTTTGACTTTTTTGCATTTTCGAATGAAACCCTCGTTAAGAATAGTCTTAACTGATAATGGCTAAGATCCTGGAACATATAATATTCACTTAAGAATCCCCGTACGCAGTCACAATAACCCTATGAAAATAAATGCTTTTTGTTTTTAACTCAATATTCTTATTTTTATTGTTTTGGCTTAAATTGACCTGTTCGGTAATTAGCCCTGAGAGCACTTATTGACACACATAGCGAAAAATCCTAAATTTGATAACACAAGAAACAAGCAAGTCATTTAGCGTTCTTTGTCTCAAGCAATACTATTTTGAGTTTTGGGTTGAATATATTAAAGAGGGAATTTGCTGACTTAGACTTTGCAGGCCTGGGCTATCAGCAGTGTTGTGATACGTTCAAGATTTCCAGGACTATGGGGTTTAACTTTATATGGATTATAAATATTCTTTGGATCAGTGCATCTGGCCAGCGCATGACAGTTATTTTCTTAAAGGACTCGCTGAGCTAATTATTGATATCGATAACTTAATTTACCTGTCACTTGAAAAGGTACGCCGGGAATTTGTATTTATTAATCTTAGCGCCAGTTCGCTGAACTATTTTATCCGCCGCGATAATGAGTGGCTGGCTGAAATGAAAGGCAAACAAATTGTATTAATTGCCGCAAGGCGCTCGGAAGCGCTGGCCAATTACTGGTATTACAATGGCTCTATTCGTGGCGTGGTTTATGTCGACTTAACGAAAGATATTCGTCAGGAGCTGGCATACGTTATTAATGGTCGTTTTCTACGCAAAGATATAAAGAAAGACAAAATTACCAACAGGGAAATGCAGATAATTCGTATGACGGCGCAGGGAATGCATCCAAAATCTATCGCCAAAATTGAAAATTGTAGTGTGAAAACGGTTTATACCCATCGGCGAAATGCCGAGGCGAAACTGTATTCAAAGATATATAAGCTCGCGCTGTAATTAGTAACAGACGTTAATTTTAAAATTGTGCACCAGGTCGTAACCCCAAAATAATTTGTGCCGCAATAAACATTATGCGGCCTGAACTATGGCGGGAAATGCACACAGACGTGGGACATCAGGTCCCTTAATAAACTCAGGATGAAAAAGCTATGAAAAAAAAGGTTCTTGCAATTGCTCTGGTAACCGCGTTTGCCGGTATGGGTGTCGCTCAGGCAGCTGACGTTACTGCTCAGGCAGTCGCTACCTGGTCCGCAACCGCCAAAAAAGACACTACCAGCAAGCTGGTGGTGACTCCGCTGGGCAGCCTGGCTTTCCAGTATGCCGAAGGGATTAAAGGCTTTAACTCACAGAAAGGCCTGTTTGATGTGGCTATCGAAGGTGACGCCACCGCGACCGCATTCAAACTGACCTCTCGTCTGATCACCAACACCCTGACTCAGCTGGATACCTCTGGTTCCACCCTGAGCGTGGGCGTTGACTACAACGGCGTTGCGGTCGAAAAAACGGCTGACACCACCATGATCGACACCGCGGCGGGCACGCTGGGCGGCAACCTCAGCGCGCTGTCTAACGGCTATAACACCGCTGGCCGTACCACCGCGCAGGACGGCTTCACGTTCTCCATCATCAGCGGCACGACCAATGGCTCTACGGCTGTCACTGACTACAGCGCCCTGCCGGAAGGTATCTGGAGCGGTGACGTCAGCGTACAGTTCGACGCGACCTGGACCAGCTGATCCTCTCGTAGCACCAGGCAGGGGGTATTCCCCCTGCCTTATTTCACGGACTGAATTCATATGAAAAAACACATTCTGGCCATCAGCCTGTTGCTCAGCACAATGACGCCAGCCCTGGCGCTGGATGTGGGCGATATCTCTTCATTTATGAACAGCGAAAGCAGCACGCTGAGTAAAGAGATCAAGAACACGACCGACAGCGGTCGCTTAATTAACATCCATATGGAACGCCTCTCTTCGCCGCTGGATGGCGGCAAGGTCATCCCGATGGATAAGCAGGACGAGATTTTACTGACCCCGGCCAGTCTGCTGCTGCCCGCGAAAGCCAGCGACGTGATCCGCTTTTTCTACAAAGGCCCGGCGGACGATAAAGAGCGCTATTACCGTATCGTCTGGTTCGATCAGGCGCTCAGCGATGCCCAGCGCAATGGCTCGACCCGCAGCGCGGTCGCCACGGCCTCGGCACGCATCGGCACTATCCTGGTGGTGGCGCCAAGAAAAGCAAACTTCCGCTATCAGTACGCCAACGGCACGCTGGTCAATACCGGTAACGCGACGTTGCGCATTCTTGCCTACGGCCCGTGTCTGAAGCCGGCTGACGGTAAAGAGTGCAAGGAAAATTACTTCCTGATGCCGGGTAAAGAGCGTCGCTTCACGCGCGTGAACGTTGCGGACAAAAAAGGACGGGTCGCGCTCTGGCAGGGCGAGCAGTTTGTTCCCGTGAAATAGACATTTCTTATGACGGATCAACATTATGGCTCAACCAGGGATCGCTCCAGGATTAAAAACACTCTTTGCCTCCGGCATGGTCATTTTGCTGGTTCCATTTAGCGTCACTGCCGCCTCCGACAAAGTACAGCAAATCGGCGGCGTGATTATCCCCCAGGCCTTCAGCCAGGCGCTGCAGGACGGAATGAGCATTCCTCTGTTTATTCACCTTAAAGGCAGCACCGGTACCCAGGACGATCAGCGGATCGGCAATGCCTTTATCTGGCTGGATAACGGCGTGTTGCGCGTACGGCAAATTCAGCTGGAAGAAAACGATAATAACGCCACCGTCAGCGAACAGACCCGCAAACAGCTCACCGCGCTGGCCAATGAAGCTTTCAGCAAAGAACTCAATATTAGCCTCACAGATGATGCGCAGCTACAGCTCAGCCTGCGCCAGCTGCTGCTGCAGCTGGTGGTGAAGAAGGAGGCGCTGGGTACGGTGCTGCGTTCGCGCAGCGAAGATATCGGCCAGTCCAGCGTCAACACCCTCAGCAGCACCCTGAACTATAACCTCGGGGTCTATAACAACCAGATGCGCAACGGCGGCAATAATACCTCCAGCTATCTGTCGTTGAACAACGTCACCGCGCTGCGCGAGCACCACCTGGTGCTCGACGGCTCGCTGTACGGTATTGGCTCCGGCAATCAGGACAGCGAAGTCTATAAAGCGATGTATGAGCGCGACTTTGCCGGTCACCGTTTTGCGGGCGGGATGCTGGATACCTGGAATCTACAGTCCCTTGGCCCGATGACCGCCGTTTCGGCGGGGAAGATCTACGGCGCTTCCTGGGGCAACCAGGCCAGTTCGACGGTATTCGATAACAGCCAGTCGGCCACGCCGGTGGTCGCCTTTTTACCCGCCGCCGGGGAGGTCCATCTGACCCGCGACGGGCGCCTGATGAGCGTGCAGAACTTTGCCATGGGTAACCACGAAGTGGACACCCGCGGCCTGCCGTATGGGATTTATGATGTCGATGTTGAAGTGATTGTGAACGGCCGGGTGGTCAGCAAGCGTACCCAGCGGGTCAATAAATTGTTCAGCCGCGGACGCGGCGCCGGCGCGCCGCTGGCCTGGCAGTTCTGGGGCGGCAGCTTCCATATGGACCGCTGGTCCGAAAGCGGTAAAAAGACGCTGCCGGCAAAAGACAGCTGGCTGGCGGGCGCCTCGGCCTCCGGGTCGCTCAGCACCTTAAGCTGGGCGGCGACCGGCTACGGCTATGACAACAACGCCGTTGCCGAGACGCGCCTGACGCTGCCGCTGACCGAATCCATTAGCGTGAATCTGCAGAATATGCTGGCCAGCGACAGCTCCTGGAGCAGCATCGGCAGCATCAGCGCCACGCTCCCCGGCGGCTTCAGCTCGGTATGGGTCAACCAGGAAAAAACGCAGATTGGCGACAGAATACGCCGCAGCAATGCCGATAACCGGGCTATCGGCGGCACGCTGAATCTCAATTCATTATGGTCAAAGCTGGGTACGTTCAGCATCAGCTATAACGATGACCGCCGCTATAACAGCCACTACTACACGGCGGACTACTATCAGACGCTTTATACCGGCTCGTGGGGATCGCTGGGCCTGCGCGCGGGCCTGCAGCGCTTTAATAACGGCGACAGCAGCGCCAGTACCGGGAAATATATTGCGCTCGACTTCTCGCTGCCGCTCGGCAACTGGTTCAGCGCCGGCATGACGCACCAGAACGGCTACACCATGGCCAACCTGTCGGCGCGTAAACAGTTTGATGAAGGCAGCATTCGCACCATCGGCGCCAACGTTTCACGGGCGATTTCCGGCGACACCGGCGATGACAAAACCCTCAGCGGCGGCGCGTATGCCCAGTTTGATACCCGCTACTCCACCGGTACGCTGAATGTGAATAGCGGCGTGGATGGCTATGTGAATACCAACCTGACTGCCAACGGCAGCGTGGGCTGGCAGGGGAAAAATATTGCCGCCAGCGGCCGCACCGACGGTAATGCCGGGGTGATTTTCAAAACCGGTCTTGAAGACGACGGCAAGCTGAGCGCTAAGGTGAACGGCCGTATTGTGCAGCTCTCTGGCAACCGTAATTACCTGCCGCTGTCGCCGTACAACCGCTATGAAGTGGAGCTGCAGAACAGCAAAAATTCGCTCGATAGCTACGACATCGTGACCGGGCGCAAGAGCCAACTGACCCTTTATCCGGGGAACGTGGCGGTGATTGAGCCGGAAGTGAAGCAGATGGTCACGGTCTCCGGGCGGATTCGCGCGGAAGACGGCACGCTGCTGGCCAACGCGCGGATTAATAACCACATCGGTCGTACCCGCACCGATGAGAACGGTGAGTTTGTGATGGACGTGGATAAAAAGTATCCCACCATCGATTTCAGTTACGGTAAAAACCAGAGCTGCGAAGTGGCGCTGGAGCTGAGCCAGGCGCGCGGCGCGGTGTGGGTGGGCGATGTGGTCTGCAGCGGCCTCTCCACTTATGCCCGCGTGCAGCAGACAGGAGAAGGTAATGAAAGCTAAATGGCTGGCATGTTTAATCATGTTAACGGCGGCGCTGTGCGTGACGCGGGTCAACGCTGCGGTAAACAAAACCACCTGGCCCGATGCGGCGGCCATGCAGTTTGTTTTTGTGGAAAACAACTCGGACGATAACTTCTTCGTCACCCCAGGCGGCGCGCTGGACCCGCGGATGACCGGGGCTAACCGCTGGACCGGGCTGAAATATAACGGCTCGGGCACCATTTATCAGCAGAGCCTCGGCTATATCGACAATGGCTATAACACCGGCCTGTACGCTAACTGGTTCTTCGATATGTGGCTGGATAACTCGCCGGCTTCCCATCCTTTGAGCGGCCTGCGCTGCATCAACTGGTATGCGGGCTGCGATATGGCGACCAGCCTGATCCAGCCGCAAACCAGCGATGCCAGCGGCTTCTACGGCGCAACGGTAACACCCGGCGGGCAAAAGTGGATGCACGGCATGATGTCCGACTCTTTCTACCAGTATCTGCAGCAGATGTCGGTGGGCAGCAGCTTCTCAATGACCATCAACTCCTGCATGACGTCGGTGAGCTATGACGCCAGCAGCGGCGCACGCTGCAAAGACCAGGCCTCAGGTTACTGGTACGTACGTAATGTCACCCATACTAAAGCGGCCAATCTGCGGTTAATTAATACCCATGCGCTGGCGGAAGTCTTTATCAACAGCGACGGGGTTCCGACGCTGGGTGAAGGCAACGCCGACTGCCGCACGCAGACGATTGGCACGCGTTCCGGTCTGAGCTGCAAAATGGTGAACTACAATTTGCAGCATAATGGCCTGAGTAATACCTCAATTCATATTTTCCCGGCTATCAGCAACTCGGCGCTGGCTTCCGCGGTGGGAAGCTACGATATGCAGTTCAGCCTCGACGGTAACTCATGGAAGCCGGTAAGCGGCATCGCTCAGTACTATACGTTTAACGAGATGAAATCATCAGATTCAGTGTATGTTTTCTTCTCAAGCAACTTTTTTAAGCAGATGGTGACGCTGGGCATCAGCGACGTGAACACTAAGGACCTGTTTAATTTCCGTTTCTATAACACCACCTCGCCGGAGTCAGGGTGGTATGAGTTTTCGACGTCCAACACGCTGATCATTAAACCGCGTGACTTCAGCATCAGCATTATTTCCGATGAGTATATCTCAACGCCGACGCGTGAGGGCTACGTGGGTAGCGGCGAACCGTCGCTGGACTTCGGCTATAT
This sequence comes from Klebsiella sp. MBT K-1, assembly GCF_002556465.1. Classification (NCBI taxonomy): domain Bacteria; kingdom Pseudomonadati; phylum Pseudomonadota; class Gammaproteobacteria; order Enterobacterales; family Enterobacteriaceae; genus Klebsiella; species Klebsiella sp. MBT K-1. The sequence goes on from NZ_PDEL01000026.1 coordinate 11,416, forward strand.
TGTCACCACCAGCGGTAAGACCGCCGCCGATGAAGTGCTTATCAAAGTGAAGGGACCAACGCAGGCGATCGGCGGACGTTCATACTGTATTTTCACTTCACCGGACGGTACGTCGAGAGTGCCGTTCCCGGCGACCCTGGCGTTTACCACCCAGACCGGGGCTATCAAAACGTATGACGCCGGATGTGATGATACCTGGCATGATATGACCGATGCCCTGTGGTTAACCACGCCGTGGACGGATATTTCCGGCGACGTTGGGCAGATGGACAAAACGACGGTGAAGTTTTCCATTCCGATGGATAACCCGATATCGTTGCGCACGGTGGAAGATAACGGCTGGTTTGGTGAAGTGAGTGCTTCAGGAGAAATTCATGTTCAGGCGACGTGGCGTAACATTAACTAATTTGCTGCGGATGCTTATCTGCCTGCTGTCGCTCGGACTGGCGACCGCGGCGCAGGCCATCTCGGTCGGTAATTTAACTTTCTCGATGGCGGCGGAAGATGATTTTGCGTCTAAACGGGTGATTAATAACAATAAAAGCGCCAGATTGTATCGGGTCTCTATTGTCGCTATCGACCGCCCCGGCGGCAAAGAGGTGCGCTCCCGTCCGGCGGACGGCGAGCTGTTGTTTGCCCCGCGCCAGCTCACCCTTCAGGCGGGGGAGAGCGAATATTTTAAGTTTTACTACCACGGCCCGAAAGATAACCGTGAGCGCTATTACCGGGTATCGTTCCGTGAAATACCCACCCGCAATTACGTGATGCGTAATCAAAGCGGGACGGAAGTGAGTATGGATCCGGTGGTAGTGATGGACACAATTCTCGTTGTTCGCCCGCGCGAGGTGCAGTTCAAGTGGGCCTACGATCGTGCGGCGGGTACCGTCAGCAATACCGGGAATACCTGGTTTAAGCTGCTGATCAAGCCCGGGTGTGATACGACGGAAGAGGAAGGAGACGCATGGTATTTACGGCCCGGGGACGTTGTTCGCCAGGCTTCGCTGCGCCAACCAGGGAACCACTACATAATCTATAACGATAAATTTATTAAGATGACCAAAGACTGCCCGGTTAAGTAACCGGGCAGCTTTTTTCGCACTTCGTCGCTAAGCCGCACGACCGGCATAGCGACGGTTCGCCAGCAGGCTCAGGCCGCAGCACAGTAGATAATAAACCGCGCCGGTAAAGACAAATATCGCCAGCGGGTATATCTGCACTCGGTTATTGACCTGGCCGGCAACGGTGGTCAATTCCGGTACGTTGACGATAAACGCCAGCGACGTGTCTTTGAGCAGGCCGATCAATATACCTACCAGCGAGGGCTGAACGTTACGCAGGGCCTGCGGCAGCAGGATCAGGCGCAGCGTCTGTCCGGGGGTAAAACCCTGGGTCAGCGCCGCTTCGTATTGCCCGCCGGGAAGCGATTGCAGGCCCGCCAGCACCGAATGCATCACCGACGCGGCGGTAAACCACGCCAGCGCCACCGTGACGGTGACCGCGCCCGGCAGATCGCTGCCGGTGAGCATGGGCAGCAGATACCACAGCCAGAAAATCACGAAGATCAGCGGGATGCCGCGAATAACCTCCGCCCACAGGAAGAGCAGCCGCCGCACGATCCCGTCGTAGCGCCAGGCGATCCCCGCCAGCAGGACCCCGCCCGGCAAAGCCAGCGCGGCGGCGCCGATCGCCATCAGCAGCGTCAGCACCACGCCGCCGGGAATACCGTCCGCCAGCCGTCCCCACAGCAGATAATCGAGGTTATCAACGATCACCGCCAGATTAGCGTTCATACCCGGCTCTCCTTTGCTGATTTCTTCCCGGGCCGAGACGCGTCAGCGCCACGCCCATCACCACCCCAAGCGCCAGATACAGCGCGGTGCCGACGGCAAACGCCTCCAGTGCATGCGCGTTGTAGCTCTCGATTTGCCGTACCTGGTAGGTGAGTTCGGCGAAGCCGATGCCGCTCGCCAGCGAAGAGAGCTTCATCAGATTCAGATACTGGCCGATAATCGGCTGCCAGGCGTTTGCCAGCCCCTGCGGCAGCAGAATGTGGCGCAGTTCCTGCCAGGGGGTAAACCCCTGCGACAGCGCCGCTTCCCGCTGACCGTGGCTAACGGCGCGCAGCCCGGAGGCGATCTCTTCGATCAGAAACGCCGAAGTAAAGACCCCAAGCCCCCACATGGAGCAGAGAAACTCCGGCGTCAGCCACCAGACGTTGCCCGGCAGAATCGACCAGCTGTGGTCGTCGTTAATAAAATCGCGCGCCCCCAGCGGCAGCAGATTCCAGGCGGCAAAATACCAGAACAGCAGCTGCACCAGCAGCGGCGTATTGCGGAACAGCGATACCCAGGCCGCCACCAGCCAGCGTCCGGGCCGGCCGCCGCCGAGACGCAGCGCCAGCAGCAGGATAGCCAGCACGGTCGCCAGAATCATCCCGGCGACGCTCACCCAGACGGTGGTGAGAAAGCCGGAGATTATCCACTGCAGCGGCTGCCCGCTCAGCACGCCATGCCAGTCAAGATGCGGGATCACGCCTCACTCTCCTGGTGCAGCGGGTCGAGCACCTTCTGCAGGAAACGGCGGGTGCGGGCGTGCTGCGGTCGGGCGAAAAACTCGGCCGGCGGCGCGACTTCGAGAATATCGCCGCCGTCGATAAACACCACCCGATCGGCAATTTCGCGGGCGAACTGCATTTCGTGGGTCACGACCACCATGGTGATCCCGCTGTGGGCGAGGGTTTTCATCACCTGCAGCACTTCGCCGATCATCTCTGGGTCCAGCGCCGACGTAGGTTCATCAAACAGAATAATCTGCGGCGAGGAGGCGAGGGCGCGGGCGATCGCCACCCGCTGCTGCTGGCCGCCGGAGAGCTGGGCGGGCATCTGCCCGGCTTTATCCGCGAGGCCAACCTGGCTGAGCAGCGCCAGCGAGCGCTCGCGGGCGGCGCTTTTGCCCCAGCCGTGGACGCGTTCCAGCGCGAGGGTGATATTCTCCTGCGCCGTCAGGTGGGCGTAGAGATTAAACTGCTGAAAGACGAAGCCGACCCGACTGCGCAGCTGGCGCAGGGCGCTGCCGGTAAGCTGGCGCGTCGGTTTACCGTCGATCAAAATCTCGCCGCCGCTGAGGGACTCCAGCTGGTTGATCAGGCGGATCAGGGTGGATTTGCCCGATCCCGAAGGGCCGAGGATCGCCACCACTTCGCCGGGTTCAACCTGTAAATTTACGCCGTTCAGCACCCGATGATCGCCGTAGCTTTTGGCGACATCGCGGAACTCAATGCTGGCGCGCTGCAGATGCGAAAAATCCGCGGACGATGCCGCGGAGCGTGAAAATAGAGCCGATAACATAATCTTTTTCTGCTTATTTAGCTTCGATAGTAAAGGCGCGCGGCTGCGGGGTTTTGGTGCTCGGGCCAAACCAGACGTCGTAAATTTTTGCCGCTTCACCGGATTTTTCCAGCTTGACCAGCTCGTCATTTACCGCTTTCAGCAGGGTCGGTTCGCCTTTCTTCACGCCGACGCCAATCTCTTCTTTACTCAGTAGGTCGGGGATGATTTTGAAGTTGGCCTTGTCGGGCGCTTCCGCCAGCAGTCCGGCGAGGATGGTGCTGTCCTGGGTAATGGCCTGCACGTTGCCGTTGCGCAGGGCGGTCAGCGCCAGCGGAATGTCGTCATAAGAGAGTACGCGCGATTGCGGGAAACGCTGATGCAGCGCCTGTTCGCCGGTAGTGCCTTTTACCGCGCCGATGCGCGCTTTGCTGTAATCATCAAGCTTATCCGGGGATTTCGCCGGGACGAGGAACTGCTGGCCGGTCACGAAGTAAGGCGTTGAGAAATCAATCACCTGGGCGCGCTCCGGGGTGATGGTGATATCGGCGACGATCAGGTCGGCCTTACCGGACTGCAGCAGCGGAATACGGTTGGCCGGGTTGGTGGCGACCAGCTCCAGCTTAACGCCGAGAGATTTCGCCAGCGCTTCGGCGAAGTCCACGTCGTAGCCGACGATTTTATGCGTTTTTGGGTCTACCGAGCCGAACGGCGGGTTGGCGTCGAAGGTGGCGACTTTGACCACCCCGGCGGCTTTGATATCGGCTAATTGATCGGCCTGAGCCTGCGCGGCGAGCACCAGCATGCCCAGCGCCAGCGCGATTTTTGTTTTTGCAATGCGCATAGTTTTCCCCTGAATCCCTGTTTTGTTTTGTGTTTATCACGCTCCCACAAATCGCCCGTCGGCGGCAAAGAAGAAAAAGTTCTTATCTATAACGAAAAAGAACTTAACAAATCTGTGGATATTGTTTACCCGCATGGGGCTACCAGACTGGAGAAAAGTAGCCCGGACAGGTGCGCAGCACCGCCTCCGGGAAGATCCTCTCCCCCTTAATATGCATCCCACAGAATTACAAATCCGGAATTGATATTTCCCGCCCGCCGTCAACTGTGGTTGAAATAGACCGAGGCAAAAACGCTTCCCGACGGAGGAGAAAAATGAAAGTGGCGCTGTGGCAACGCATAACGGGCTGGCTGGCTTCTTTATCTGGATCTGGCGGAGAAGCCGGGCAGCAGGATACCCAACGCATTATGGAGGCGATATTACCGGTCGCCAGTCTCTACGGAATTGAGCTTGGCAACGTAGAAACAAGGTGGTTTCGCCATGATAAAACATACTGAGCGGCGCAGGACGCGTGAAGCCTACTGGAACGAGGTGTGCTTTGTGTAGCGCGAGGCTGTTTGCGGTTGCGGCGACGCAGGAAGCGATGCCGCAGCCCTGAACAGCTTTATCCCCCAAGATACATCCGCTTAATCTCCGGATTCGCCAGCACCTCCGCCGCCGGGCCAGAGAGCATAATCTTCCCATTCTCCAGCACATAGGCGCGATCGGCGATGGTCAACGCCGCCGTGGCGTTTTGCTCCACCAGCAGCACGGTAATATTCTCCTCCCGCAGCTGCTTAATCGTTGCGAACAGCTCACCGACAATTTTCGGCGCCAGTCCGAGGCTTGGCTCATCGAGCATCAGCAGTACCGGCTCGCTCATCAACGCTCTGGCGATCGCCAGCATCTGCTGCTCGCCGCCGCTCATGGTCCCCGCCATCTGGGTACGCCGCTCTTTCAGCCGGGGAAACAGACTGTACATGCGATCGCGCAGGCGGGGAAAGCCGGCGAGGTTGTTGTAGGCCCCCATGCGCAGGTTTTCTTCGATGGTCAGGTTGGTGAAGATGCGTCGCCCCTCGGGCACCAGCGCCAGCCCCTTACGCACAATCTGATGCGTCTGGCTGCGGGAAATATCCTCGTTGAGAAAATTGACCCGCCCGGTGGAACGCACCAGGTTGACGATCCCGTTGAGGGTGGAGGTTTTCCCCGCGCCGTTACTGCCGATAAGGGTCACAATCTCCCGGTCGTGAATATCAATGTCCACCCCTTTCAGCCCCTGAATCACGCCGTAAAACACTTTTAACTCGCGCGCGCTAAGCATAACGAACGTCCCCCAGGTAGGCGGAAATCACGTCCGGATCCTGAATGGCTTCGGACATCAGGCCGCTGAACAGCGGTTTGCCGTACTCCAGCACCATCACCCGCTCGCACAGCTTGTTGACGAACGGCATATCGTGCTCGATCAGCAGCACGCTGAGCCGGTAGTCGTTGCGCATGCGGAAGATCAGATTCGCCAGATCTTCCGTTTCTTTCGGGTTCATTCCGGCGGCGGGTTCGTCGAGCAGCAGTAATTTTGGCGACGTCGCCAGCGCGCGGGCGATCTCCACCTTGCGCTGGTTGCCGTAGCTGAGGTTGGTGGCCTGCACGTCGGCGAAATGGGCGATGCCGATATCGTCCAGAATCGCCATCGCTTTGGCCTTTGCCGCCCGCTCGGCGGGGAAGTAGCGGCCAATATGCAGCGCCGCTTCCAGCAGCGAATAGCGGCTGGCGCTGTCGAGGCCGACCATCACGTTTTCTAATACCGTCATCGAGTTAAACAGGCGGATATTCTGAAAGGTGCGGGCGATCCCGGCGTTGACCACCCGGTTCGGCTTCAGCCCTTTTAGCGATTTTCCCGCCAGGGTCACGCTGCCGCTGGTCGGTTTATAGTTGGCGGTAATCACGTTAAACATCGTGGTTTTGCCCGCGCCGTTAGGGCCAATCAGGCCAAAAATTTCCGCCTCGTCGACGTGGAAACTGACGCTGTCGATGGCCCGCAGGCCGCCGAACTGCATGGTCACGTCCTGTACCTCTAAAATGACCTTATTTTGCGCCATAGCCGCGGCCCCTTTTGCCCACTTGCCAAATCTCTTTTTTGCCCAGCAGACCTTCGCGGGCGAACAGCATGATGATCAGCAGCAGCAGCGAGAACACCACCATTCGCAGCCCCGGATACGCGCCCAGATCGTGACCGAAGAACTGGAGCGGCTGGTCGAGAAAGCGCAGCCACTCGCCGCTGCCGACCACCAGCACGGTGCCGAGCAGCGCGCCGGTAGTGCTGCCCAGGCCGCCGAGCACGATAATAATCAGCAGCTGGAAGGTGAGCATAAAGTCGAACAGGCCCGGCGAGATGGTGGTCAGCAGCGAGGCCAGCAGGCCGCCGCCGATCCCTTCGAAGAAGGCGCTGGTGGCGAAGGCGCAGGTTTTAATGCGAAACGTGTTCACCCCCATGGCGATAGCGGCGTCTTCGTCGTCGCGCACCGCCTTCATCATTCGCCCGTACTTCGACCACACCAGCTGCAGAATCATCCCGGTCGCCAGCAGGGCGAACAGTCCGCACCAGAACAGCAGGTGCGGCTGCTGCGGGATGTCGTTGAGGCCAATCGCGCCGTTGGTGATCTGCGGGTTGTTGATAGCGAGGATTTTAATGATAAAGCCGAAGCCGAGGGTCACAATCGCCAGGTAGTCGCCGCGCACGCGGAAGACCGGCAGAGCCAGGCACACCGCCAGCGCCGCCGCGCACAGGCCGCTAATCAGCAAGGCGGGCAGGAAACCGGCGTGCAGCACGAGGATCCACGGGCTGGGCGCGGCCATCTCAAACATATCCAGCTTGCTGTCGCTGGAGAGGATCAGCAGGGCGGTGACGTAAGCGCCGACCGCCACAAAGCCGTTGGGCTCCAGCGACAGCTGCCCGGTCACGCCGTTGATCAGGTTGTAGCTGACCGCGAGGATCATAAAGACAAAAATAGTGCTGATGACGCGAATAATGTAGTCGTTGAAGACGACGTTGATCCCGGCCAGCAGCGCGACGCAGAGAACAATAATGACCAGGTTGCGCAGCTGCGCCCCGGCGGTAGTCGTAGCGTTGAGCATCAGAAACGGCTCCTTTCCAGACGTTCATCGCCCATAATGCCAACCGGGCGGAACAAGAGGACCAGAATCAAGAACATAAAGGCAAAGGCGTCTTTGTAGCCGCCCAGCTCGGGAAAGAGGGCGACCGCCACCACTTCGGTAAAGCCGAGAATAAAGCCGCCGAGCACCGCGCCGGTGACGCTGCCGATCCCGCCGAGTACCGCGGCGGCGAACGCCTTCAGGCCAATCAGTACCCCCATCAGCGGGTCGATGGTGGGGTAGCTGATGGAGTAGAACACCCCGCCCAGCGCCGCGAGGCTGCTGCCGAGGGCGAACACCAGTGAGATAATGCGGTTGGCGTCGATGCCCATCAGGCGCACGGTATTGACGTCGAAGGCCACCGCGCGGATCGCCATCCCGTAGCGGGTACGGTACAGCAGCCAGAGGATCGCCAGCAGCAGCAGGACGGTAATCAGCGGCACGATCCACGCCACGTTGGTGATAATCACGTCGCCAAAGGCGCGGGTGTTATTGAAAAAGTCCGGTGCGGAAAAGAAGCGCGAGCTGCCGCCAAACAGCACGTTGAACAGGTTTTCGAGGAAGAAGCTGACGCCGATGGCGGTGATCAGCATTGAGATTTTGGAGGCCTGGCGCAGCGGGCGATAGGCTACCCGGTCGATCAGCATCCCGAACAGGCCGCACAGCGCGAGGGTCAGGAAAACGGCTACCCCGAAGGGTAGCCCAATGGAAGAAAACAAAAACAGGGTGGTAAACGCCCCGACCATCATCACGTCCGCATGGGCGAAGTTGATCAGGCGCAGCACCCCATAAACCATCGTATAACCGATGGCAATCAGGGCGTACATGCCCCCAAGGCTCATTCCATTGACCACTTGCTGGAGAAAAATGGCACCATCCATCTGATATCCCTTATAAAACCTTAAGGATTAACCACGGTACGAAACGCCAGCTTGCCATCCTTCACTTCGTTGATGACCGCGCTGCGGATAGCGTCGCCGTTTTGTAACGTCAGCGTGCCGGTCACGCCCTGGAAGTCCTTAGTGGCGCGAATTTTTTCGTTAACGCAAACCCGGTCGTGCGGGTCGCTGCACTGGTTCATGGCGTTGATAATGACGTTATAAGCGTCCGCCGCCATTGCGCCCCAGGTATGGGTCGGCTGCTGGTATTTGGCTTCCCAGGCTTTGATAAACACCTCGCCCGCCGGCGTTTGCTCTTTGGCGTTCGGCGAGTAGTAGTCGGTGGTCATATAGCCGTTGACCGCGTCTTTACCAACGTCAAAAAAGACCTGATCCGCCGCCAGTCCGTCGCCGCCGACCACCGGTTTGCTCAGCCCCAGCTGTTTAGCCTGTACGGCGATGAGCGCCCCTTCGGTGTAGTAAATCGGCATATAAATCATGTCGACGTTCTTCGCCTTCACGCTGGCCAACTGGGCCTTAAAGTCTTTGCTGCCGCCAGGGGCCTGAACTTCGATAGGTATGGTGCCGCCGTTTTTCAGGAACTGCGTGCGGAAGGCCTTCGCCAGGCCGACGGAGTAGTCGTTGCTGCTGTCGAAGACGATGGCGGCGGTTTTGGCCTTCAGATCGCGCGAGGCGAGGTTAGCGCCGACCACGCCCTGGAAGCTGTCGGAGAAGCAGACCCGGCTGACGTAAGGATGGTTGCGAGTGACGCGGTCGTTGGTGGCGGTTGAGGAGACCAGCGGCGTTTTGCTGTCGTCGGCGATTTTGGTCATCGCCAGGGTATTGGAGGAGGTGACTTCGCCGATCACCGCGTCGACTTTATCGCTGGAGACCAGGCGCTGCATGGCGTTAGCGGCTTCGACCTTGTCGCTCTTATCGTCAATCACGATAAGCTTCACGGTGTCGCCGTTTTTTAACGTCGGCGTAATGCTCTGGATAATATCCAGCCCTTTTTGCGAAGGCTGACCGTAGCCGCTCAGCGCGCCGCTCAGCGGCAATACCACGCCGATTTTAATTTCAGCCGCCTGCGCGCTGCTGGCACCGACCCACGCGGCAACCAGCGTGGCCATTAAAGACGCTTTCCCGGAAAACTTGTTCATTGCTACCTCACCGTCGGTCGATTATTTATCTTTAACCATCAATGACTGCATAACATTGAAAAATAATTCGCCAGCGTACCCGGCGAATTATTGGCTGTTATGTTGAATAGATAACGAGATATATTTAATGCGCAGAATTACCTTACAACGTCCGTTTCATTTTTACTCATGCAATATTCTTATTACCTGCAGGAAAGGGCATAAGGCTGATGACAACCCTGTTTTGGGTACGCTGAACGCATTTTGCCGGGTGGCGGCTGACGCCTTACCCGGCCTGGAAAATCCGCAATTTTAGCGCGCGCCAGAATATAATATTCAGGTGCGCCCGATAATATTAAAAATCTATTCTGCTGCTCGCGTGACTTATTATTTTAATTGGCTCAAAGGTTTTATTTTTCCATGCAGCGCCGGATTATCGCTTTCATCTTTCAGGCGCACCCCGGTAAGCCGCCGCAAAAAGGCCTGCTCCAGCAGCCAGGCCAGCTTAAAAGCGGCGGCATCAAAGCTCAGCCCTTCCGGACGAATATTAGAAATACAGTTGCGCTCCGACTCCAGCCGCTGGCGATGCGGCTGCCAGGTTAAATACACCCCGAGGCTGTCCGGCGAGGAGAGCCCGGGCCTTTCGCCAATTAATATCGCCACCGCTCTGGCCTTCAGCGTTTCGCCTATATCATCGCCGAGCGCGACCCGCGACTGGTGCGCCAGCACCACCGGGGCGAGGCTCAGCCCGAGGGTTTTCAGGTACGGCAGCAGAGCGCGGATCAGCGGCACCGCCTGGCGCTGCACGGCGTACGACGACAGCCCGTCGCCAATCACCAGCAGCAGGTCGGCGGGGCGTGCGCCGCTGGCGGCGAGGTCGGCGCGGCTCTCCTCGTTCAGCTGTCGCCCGAGATCCGGGCGATTCAGATAAATATGGCGATCGCTGGCGGCGCTGCGCACGGTCAGCGTCGACAGCCCCAGCTCCACCAGCGGCTGGACTAACTGGTCGCTGGCGAAAGGCTGGTGGATAGCGTCGCGCGCCCGGGCGTGGGCGAGGCCGAAATTCAGCACTTCGCGGGTCGGCAGGCTGGCGCCGCTGCGGCCCAGCGCAATCCGCGCATCGGTAAATTCGCGCAGCGGGTTCCAGGCGTCGGGAGGGTTCATACCGGTTCTCCTTGCGGCAGGACGGAAAGCAGCGGATGGCGGGCATCGGTCAGACGCAGCGCGCCGTGGCGGTCAATAATCTGCATCTTCGTTAGCCAGTCGGCGAACTCAGGCGCATGTTGCAAACCCAGCAGACGGCGGGCGTAAAGGGCATCGTGGAACGAAGTGCTTTGGTAGTTGAGCATAATATCGTCAGCCCCCGGCACGCCGATCAAAAAGGTCAGTCCGGCGGCGCACAGCAGCGTCAGCAGGGTATCCATATCGTCCTGATCCGCTTCGGCGTGATTGGTGTAGCAAACGTCGCAGCCGATAGGCAGCCCCATCAGCTTGCCGCAGAAATGATCTTCCAGCCCGGCGCGGATAATCTGCTTACCATCGTACAGATACTCCGGGCCGATAAAGCCCACCACCGTATTGACCAGCAGCGGCTCGAAATGGCGGGCGACGGCGTAGGCGCGGGCTTCGCAGGTCTGCTGATCAACGCCGTGGTGGGCGTTGGCGGAAAGGCAGCTGCCCTGGCCGGTTTCAAAATACATCACGTTGTTGCCCAGCGTGCCGCGGTTCAGGCTAAGCGCCGCTTCTTTGGCCTCCTGCAGCAGCGCCAGATTAATGCCGAAACCGCTGTTGGCGGCTTCGGTACCGGCCACCGACTGGAACACCAGATCCACCGGCGCGCCGCGTTCAATCAGCTGCAGGGTGTTGGTGATGTGGGTCAAAATGCACGACTGGGTGGGGATGGCGAAGCGCTGAATAATATCGTCGAGCATATGGTTCAGTTGCGCCAGCACCGGCAGGCTGTCGCTGGCCGGGTTAATGCCGATCACCGCGTCTCCGGCGCCGTACAGCAGGCCGTCGAGCATGCTGGCGGCGATGCCTTTCATATCATCGGTCGGGTGATTGGGCTGCAGGCGCACGCTCAGGCGCCCCGGCAGGCCGATAGTGTTGCGAAAACGGGTCACCACCCGGCATTTGCTGGCGGCGAGGATCAGATCCTGATTGCGCATCAGCTTGCTGACCGCGGCGGCCATCTCCGGGGTTATCGCGCGGGCGACCTGGCGCAGCGCCGCTTCGTCGGTGGCGTCGTCGAGCAGCCAGTCGCGAAAATCGCCGACCGTCAGATGACGAATCGCCGCGAAGCCCCGGGCGTCGTGGGTATCGAGGATCAGCCGGGTCACCTCATCCTGCTCGTAGGGGATCAGCGGATTATCGAGAATCTCGGTGAGCGGAACCTCCGCCAGCGCCATTTTTGCCGCCATCCGCTCTTCGGCGGACCCGGCGATAACCCCCGCCAGCGCGTCGCCGGAACGCGCGGGAGAGGCTTTCGCCATCAGCGTTTTCAGACTATCAAAGCGCCATACCTGGCCCGATAGCGTAGTTTTATACATGTGTCGCCTCCTCAGGAGACCGTACGCAGCTGCGGATCCACCGCCGCGCGCTGGCGGGCCGCTGCGGTCTTGCGAAACCACAGATAGCCGCCGAGCATCATGGCGGCGAAAATCAGCGCCAGCAGCGGGTTGTACCAGACCATCGCCACCAGGCAGAGTACCGCCATCGCCAGGGCGAAGGCCGGCGCCCACGGATAGAGCGGCGCGCGGAACGGTCGAATCAGCTTCGGCTCGCTGCGGCGCAGTTTAAACAGCGCCGCCATCGAGGTGATATACATAACAATAGCGCCAAATACCGACATCGTAACGATACAGGCGGTCAGCGGCATCCCACTAATAGTGATCAGCGAATCGGAGAAAATGGCGGCGATGCCGACCACGCCGCCGGCGAGGATCGCCAGATGCGGCGTGCGGGTGCGGCGGTTCAGCGTCGCCAGGCTGGCGGGGAGATAGCCCGCGCGCGCCAGCGAGTAAATCTGTCGCGAGTAGCCCATGATAATGCCGTGGAATGACGCCACCAGGCCGAACAGCCCCAGCCACACCAGCATATGCAGCCAGCCGCTGCTGTTGCCGACCACCATTTTCATCGCCTGCGGCAGCGGGTCGTTAATATTGGCCAGGGTTCGCCAGTCGCCCACGCCGCCGGCAAAGATCATCACGCCAATCGCCAGTACGGTCAGGGTCAGAATGCCGCCGCCCAGCGCCCGGGGAATGGTGCGCTGCGGATCTTTAGCCTCTTCGGCGGCCATCGATGCGCCTTCAATCGCCAGAAAAAACCAGATAGCAAACGGGATGGCGGCAAACATGCCCGGCAGCGCCAGGCCGCTGAAGCTCTCCGCGCCCGCCCAGCCGTTAGCGGTAAAGTGGCTCCACGAGAAGCCCGGCGCGACCACGCCCATAAATACCAGCAGCTCGAAGATCGCTAATAACGTCACCACCAGCTCAAAGGTGGCGGCAATGCCCACGCCGAGAATATTCAGCGTCATAAAGATAATATAGGCGCCGCAGGCTACCCATTTGGGTTCGAGCGCCGGAAACTGCACGTTAAGGTAGGCGCCGATGGCCATGGCGATGGCGGGCGGGGCGAAGACGAATTCAATCAGGGTCGCGAAGCCGGCGATAAACCCGCCGGTCGGGCCAAAGGCGCGGTAGGCGTAGGCAAATGGCCCGCCCGCATGCGGAATGGCGGTGGTCAGCTCGGTAAAGCTAAAAATAAAGGCGCAGTACATCGCGGCGATGGCCAGCGCGACGATCATAAAGCCCAGCGTCCCGGCCTGGGACCAGCCGTAGCTCCAGCCGAAATACTCCCCGGAAATAACCAGCCCAACGGCGATCCCCCATAAGCGGAAACTGCCGAGCGTTCTTTTTAGCGTTGTGGTTTGCTCTGTCATGTTCGTTGCCTCGCCAGATAAAGATATCGGGAGAGTTGCAAAGAGAATGCCAGGGCATACCGCTGATAAACGCGGCGGTTTAAGAACCTATCCCATTAGGGCTATCTTATTTGCCAGTTTGGCCCTGGGCAGTGCTCAGAGTCCTCACGTACTACGTGTACGTTCCGGTTCTTGCGCGCTGTCCGTGTCCAAACTGTCTGCAACGATTACGCCTGTTGGGATAGGCTCTACGCCAACGAGGATCAAAAAAGGGGCAGACCGCGCCCGGCGGGAGAGTCGCCGTGGTGCAGCTGCCCGCAAATGTGGCGTTACTGGTGCACGATGGCGCCAGCGTCTTTTTGAATTACCGGGCCTGCTTTCACCTGCAGGTTAAGTCCTTTACTCTCCAGCTCGGCGTTGCGAATGCGCAGGCCGCGGTCGGCTTCAATATTGACGTTGCTAAAATGGAAACCGCTGAGCGGCGCTTCCGGGGTACCGATAATATAGGCCGCCGCTTTGCTGTCGCCGGTGGAGGTTAAATTCTCAACGGTGATATTGCTGAAGTGCGGGGTCTTGTATTTGTCGAAGGGCTGTTTCGGGTCGCTGTCCGGCGGATAGATCTGCTCGCCGAGGGTAAAGCCGCCCGCCTGCAGCAGCTTATCGACCTCGGCCTGCACAATCGGCGCGGCTTTGTAATAGGCGGAGAACACCAGCGGCACCTCAACGTTATGCATTCTGGTGTTGCGGTAGACGATATTTTTTACCTCGCCGCCTTTGCCGCGCGGGCTTTTAATTCGAATGCCGTACATCGAACCTTCGAAAGTATTATTTTCCACCAGTACGTTATTCACGCCGCCTGCGCTCTCGCTGCCGATGGAGATCCCGCGCCCCTGCTTCAGAGTGTTGTTGGCGATATAGATGTTATCCACCACGCCGTCCGGGAAGCGCGGGTCGGCTTTCTCCGCCTTGATGGCAATATGGTCGTCGTTACAGTCGATATAGTTGTTGGTAATACGGATATTCTGGCTATCGATAGGGTCGATGGCGTCGGTGTTTGGCGCATGCCACGGTGAAAGAATACGCGTGCCGTTGATATCGACATCGTGCGCGTAGCGGGTGACGACGTGGAAGCTGGGTGAATGGGTGAGGGTCACGCCGTCAATAAGCACGTTGCTGGCGCGGGTGATATAAATCAGCCGCGGCCGGTCGGTACCGCCTTTCTTGCCGGTGGCGCGGATATTTTCCCGCCAGCGCTCCCACCATACCGCGCCCTGGCCGTCGATAGTGCCTTCACCGACGATGGCCACGTTTTGCGCGTCGGCGATGCTGATAAACGGCAGCCAGCCGTTCTCCGCTTCGGCGTATCGGGTTTTATCATCGCCGCGATAGGCGGCCTCTTCGGTTGAGGCCACCAGGGTGGCGTCTTTCTCCAGCTTAAGCTGAATATTGTTTTTCAGAAACAGCGGGTTGGTCAGGAAATTGCCTTTCGGCACCCGCACCGTTCCCCCTCCGGCGGCAGCGCAGTCATCAATCGCTTTTTGAATGGCATCGGTGTTGAGCGCGATTTGCAGCCGGTGGCCCTCTGCGCCGTAGTGGGTGATATCACAGACTTTATCGGGAAACTTCACGGAACTCGCGGCCTGAGCGGCGTGCAGCGGTAGAAGGCCGACGGCGGCAGCGGCGGCCCACAGAGGCAAAGCGCGGGGTATCATGGCATTATCCTTTTCTGGTTTATTGTTTTGTAAAATTAGCACCAGTGTTTTGATTTGTTGAGTGCGGCGATCACGATTTCTCTTTTGTCGTTATTCTGCCCATAAGTGGCGATGATGATTTGGGCGAATGCATAGATGACAGGCCCGGCGGCTTTGCAATTTGGCGATAGGCGGGGTATAAGGAATCTCTTATCTGGATGTTTAGATGTCTATACGCCCATGAGGTCAAATGCAAACAACACAACAACAAGGTGGGCAGCTTAAGCGCACCATGAAGACCCGCCACCTGATCATGCTGTCGCTGGGTGGCGTTATTGGCACAGGGTTATTCTTTAATACCGGCTATATCATCTCCACCACCGGAGCGGCGGGCACGCTGCTGGCCTATCTGATCGGCGCGCTGGTGGTCTGGCTGGTGATGCAGTGTCTGGGCGAACTCTCGGTGGCGATGCCGGAAACCGGGGCGTTTCACGTCTACGCCGCACGCTATCTCGGCCCGGCGACCGGCTATACCGTGGCCTGGCTCTACTGGCTGACCTGGACCGTGGCGCTTGGCTCCAGCTTCACCGCCGCCGGATTCTGCATGCAGTACTGGTTCCCGCAGGTGCCGGTATGGGTCTGGTGCGTGGTGTTCTGCGCGGTGATTTTCGCCCTCAACGTTATCTCTACCCGCTTCTTTGCCGAAGGTGAATTCTGGTTCTCGCTGGTGAAAGTGATCACCATTATTGCCTTTATCATTCTCGGCGGGGCGGCGATCTTTGGCATTATTCCGATGCAGGATGGCTCGCCGGCGCCGGGGCTGCGCAATATCACCGCCGAAGGCTGGTTCCCGCACGGCGGTCTGCCGATCCTGATGACCATGGTGGCGGTCAACTTCGCTTTCTCCGGCACCGAGCTTATCGGCATTGCGGCCGGGGAAACGGAAAATCCGCATAAAGTCATTCCGGTGGCCATTCGCACCACCATCGCCCGGCTGATTATCTTTTTTATCGGCACCGTCTTCGTGCTGGCGGCGCTGATCCCGATGCAGCAGGCGGGGGTAGAGAAGAGCCCGTTTGTGCTGGTGTTCGAAAAGGTCGGCATTCCTTACGCGGCGGATATCTTTAACTTCGTGATCCTGACGGCGATTCTGTCGGCGGCCAACTCCGGCCTCTACGCCTCCGGTCGGATGCTGTGGTCGCTCTCCAATGAAAACACGCTGCCGGCCTGTTTTACCAAATTGACCAGGAACGGCGTGCCGCTGACGGCGATTTCGGTGAGCATGCTCGGCGGCGTGCTGGCGCTGTTCTCCAGCGTCGTGGCCCCGGATACGGTGTTTGTCGCGCTGTCGGCGATTTCCGGCTTTGCGGTGGTGGCGGTATGGCTGAGCATCTGCGCCTCGCACTTTATGTTCCGCCGCCGTCATCTGCAGCAGGGGAAGGCGCTAAGCGAACTGCACTACCGCGCGCCGTGGTATCCGCTGGTGCCGGCGCTGGGATTTGTCCTTTGCCTGGTGGCCTGCGTGGGTCTGGCGTTTGACCCGAGTCAGAGGATTGCGCTGTGGTGCGGGATCCCGTTCGTGGCCCTGTGTTATGGTGCGTATTATCTGACTCGTTCACGGAAACTCACTCAGGAGCCTCAACATGTCGCAGAATAATCCGTTAACCGCCCTCCTTGACGCAAGGCCCTTTATCCTGCTGGACGGCGCGATGGCGACGGAGCTGGAAGCGCGCGGCTGTAATCTTGCCGACAGCCTGTGGTCGGCGAAAGTGCTGGTCGACAACCCGGAGCTTATCCGCGAAGTTCACCTCGACTATTTCCGCGCCGGCGCGCAGGTGGCGATCACCGCCAGCTATCAGGCGACGCCGGCGGGCTTTGCCGCCCGCGGGCTGGATGAAGCGCAGTCGAAAGCGCTGATCGGCAAAAGCGTCGAGCTGGCCCGCAAGGCGCGGGAGGCGTACCTGGCGGAAAACCCGCAGGCGGGCGCGCTGCTGGTTGCCGGTTCGGTCGGGCCGTACGGCGCCTACCTGGCGGACGGCTCGGAGTATCGCGGCGATTATCTCCGCAGCCATGAAGAATTTCAGGCGTTTCATCGTCCGCGCGTGGAAGCGCTGCTCGACGCCGGGGCCGATCTGCTGGCCTGCGAAACCCTACCCAACTTCGCCGAGATTAAAGCGCTGGCGGAGCTGCTGACCGCGTATCCGCGCGCGCGGGCGTGGTTCTCGTTTACCCTGCGCGATGCGCAGCACCTCAGCGACGGCACGCCGCTGCGGGAAGTAATTGGTGTGCTGGCAAACTATCCGCAGGTGGTGGCGTTGGGAATTAACTGTATCGCGCTGGAGAACACCACCGCCGCGCTGGCGCATCTGCATAGCCTGACGGCGCTGCCGCTGGTGGTTTATCCTAATTCCGGCGAGCACTATGACCCGGTCTCCAAAACCTGGCATCACCACGGCGAAGCCTGTGAAACGCTGGCGGGATATTTACCCCAGTGGCTGGCGGCGGGGGCGAAGCTGATTGGCGGCTGCTGCCGCACGACGCCGAAGGATATTGCCGAACTGAACGCGCGGCGTTGAGTTTGCGCCGGGTGGCGGCTGATGCCTTACCCGGCCTACAACCTGCACGAACCGTAGGCCGGCTAAGCGTGAGCGCTACCCGGCCTCAATCACCCAGCGTCCGCTAACACAAACATCCCGTACGGATGGATTTCGAGATAATAGTGCTCGCCGACGTCCGGCTGCAGACGGGTGGCGTTAACCTGCAATAAGATCTCCTGCCCGTGCCACTCTACCGTCACCTCATACTGCGGCCCCATATAGGCCACGTGGCGGATCGTGCAGCGCTGGCTCTCCTCGCCGCGATCGCTCAGGGTGATCGCCTCCGGGCGGACGCCGACGCTGCCCTCGCCGTGGGCGGCAAAATGCGGCGGCCTCGGCAGCCGATAGCCATAAATATCGACAAAATCCTCGCTGAAGGCGGCCGGGAACAGGTTGGCGTCGCCCATAAAGCTCGCCATAAAGCGCGACGCGGGCTGGCGGTAAAGCTCCTGCGGCGAGCCGATCTGCATGATATGCCCCTTGTTCATCACCAGCACGGTATCGGAAACCGCAAAGGCTTCGCTCTGATCGTGGGTCACGTACAGCGAGGTGATATCAAACTGCTTTTGCAGTTCGCGGATCTTATCGCGCATGCTGCGCCGCAGGTTGGCGTCGAGGTTACTCAACGGCTCGTCAAACAGCAGCACCTTCGGCTTGAGGATCAGGGCGCGCGCCAGCGCCACGCGCTGCTGCTGGCCGCCGGAGATCTGATCGACATAGCGGTCTTCGAATCCTTCCAGATCGACCATCGCCAGCGCCTCTTTCACCCGCGCTTTCACGTCGCCGCGCGGCACGCCAAGCATTTTCAGGCCGTAGCCGACGTTATCCCCCAGCGACATATGCGGGAACAGGGCGTACGACTGAAACACCATACAGATATCGCGCTGCTGAATGGAGCGATGGGTGACGTCTTCACCGTCGATGTAAATCTGCCCTTCGCTCGGTTTTTCCAGCCCGGCCACCAGGCGCAGGATGGTGGTCTTGCCGCAGCCGGAAGGGCCGAGCAGCGTCACCATTTGCCCCTGCGGGATGGTGAGGTTGATATTGTCGATAACCATGTTGCTGCCGAATCGCTTGGTGACGTTGCGCAGCTCAACAAAATTTTTCTGACTCATAGAGCGCTCCATTACGCCTGGTTTTTGGCTTTTGAACGGGAGATACGCGCTTCCCCGATCAGCCAGTCAAAGAGGAAAATAATCGCCAGCATCACAACGATCAGAATCGATCCGTAGGCGATCGCCACGCCGTATTCGCCGTCTTCCACCCGGTTGAGGATATAGGCGGTAGCGACGCGGGTGTCCGGCGTCACGAGGAACACAATGGCGCTGACGGTGGTAATGGCGCGCACAAAGCTGTAGATCAGCGCCGAGAGGATCGCCGGGCGTAGCAGCGGCAGCAGAATGTGCGTAATGGTGCGCAGGGAACCCGCGCGCAGGCTGAGCGAGGCTTCGTCGAGCGATTTGTCGATCTGGCCTAAACCGGCAATGCCCGCCCGAATGCCCACCGGCACGTTACGCATCACCATCGAGATAATCACTATCGCCGCCGTTCCGGTGAGGTACACCGGCGCGCTGTTAAAGGCGAGAATATAGGAGACTCCCGCCACGGTGCCCGGCACCGCGAAGCACAGCATGGTGGTGAACTCGATGGTCTTTTTGCCTTTAAACTGCTGACGCACCACGATCCAGGCGATCAGCAGGCCGAAGGCGGCGGTGATCGGCGCGGCGATCCCGGCATACAGCAGAGTATCGAGCAGCGAAGGCCAGGCGCCGTCACTCATCCCCTGGCCGAACAGCTTGATAAAGTTATCCAGCGTCAGGGTGTAGTCCACGCCCCAGTTAACGGTAAAGCTGCCGTAGAAAATGCTGCCGTAGAGCAGGGCATTGAAGGCGATCCACACCGCCAGAATGGCGATCACGCTCCACACCAGGGGCACCGGCAGCGGCTGCACGTCGCCGCGATAGGACTTGCCGGAAACCGTGACGTACGAACGCTTGCCGATCCACATATACTGAATGCAGAACACCAGCAGCGAGAACAGCAGCAGGAACGCGCCGAGGGTACTGGCGGCCTGATAATCGAGCTGCGAACCGGTGATATAGAAGTAGATTTGCGTCGCCAGCACGTCGAAGTTGCCGCCGAGCACCAGCGGGTTGCTGAAGTCGGCCAGCGACTGAACGATGACGATTAAAAACGCGTTCGCCAGCGCTGGTTTCAGCAGCGGGACGAAGACGCCGTTGAAGGTCTGCCAGCGGCTGGCGCGCAGGGTGTACGACGCCTCCTCCAACGACGGATGAATGGTCTTAATCGCGCCGTCGAGGATCATAAACGCCATCGGGGTGAACGCCAGCACCTGCGCCAGCCAGATGCCGGTAAATCCGTACAGCCAGTTGGTGTTGGTTAAGCCGAACCAGTCGACCATCAGTTCGGTGACGTAGCCGGAACGGCCCATCATCAGGGTGACGCCGAGGCCGACGACAAACGGCGGGGTGACGATCGGCAGAATCGAGAAAATGCGGCCGATAATCGCGCTGCGCTTCGCGATGCGGGTGGTGTAAATCGCCAGCACCAGGCCAAAGAAGGTGCAGCCGACGCCTACCGCAATTGACAGGCCGATCGAGTTAATAATGACCTGGACAATATGCGCCTGCGACAGCACGGCCATAAACGCCAGCGGAGCAAATTCGCCCGCGTCGTTGGTGAACATCGGGATAAAAATAGCGATGCTCGGCCAGACGATAAAGACGCCGATTAACGCCACGATGGCGACCAGCGAACCGATCACAAAGCGGTCGCCGCCCAGCCATTCCAGGCGGGTGAGCGCCAGGGTCATGATGGCCCCCAGCGCGACAAACAGCACGATGGTGGCGTAGCCTAACCCGCGGCCTTCCACGGTGGCGCTGACGACGATAAACGCCATACATAAAAACGCCCAGCCGGCATCGAGATAGTGGCGGCTGCGCTGCTCCCGCCTCGCCTCCTGCCATGGACGAATCAGCAGCAGGCTCGGCAGCAGATACCACAGCCAGCTGATATTCAGCTGTGACCAGCCGTAGGCCGCGAGAATTTCATCGCTCGTGGACTCCAGCAGACCGTAATCCAGGCTCCAGCTCGGCAGCAGGGCAAACGCCAGCCAGCCGAATAAAACCCAAAGGAATATCGCATCCCGCTTTTTCACGGGATGGAGTGCAAGCGTGTGTGACATAAGTTTTCCGGTGTCGTAGGCCGGGTAGGGCGTTGATGCCGCCACCCGGCAAATGAACGCAATGCGGGCTTATTTACCCATCTTCACTTCGCTAACCCATTTATTGATGAGCGCTTTACGCACGTCCGTTGAGCCGTATTTATCCATGTCATAGTTGATGAGCTTCAGGTCGTCGAGCTTCAGCGAGTTCGGCGAGGTTTCGGCGGTGGTGTTGGTCAGGATCTGATAAGACTTACCTTTCTTCCACGCCAGCTCCTGGGCCTCTTTCGACAGCACCCAGTCGACAAACAGTTTGGCGTTGTCGAGGTTGCGCGCGCCCTTCAGGATACTGACGCCGCCAATTTCATAGCCGGTGCCTTCGCACGGCGAGATCAGCTCCAGCGGCGCGCCCTGTTCTTTTTCCAGCGAATAGTCGTGCAGGAAGCCGATGCCGATGGCCGTTTCACCGCGGGCGGCGTTGCGCGCCGGGGCGATACCGGATTTCGTGTACTGGGAGACGTTAGCGTTGAGCTGTTTAAGATAATCGAAAGCCTGATCGTCCCCCCACAGCTGGGCGAAGGTCGCCAGCGCGGTGTAGGCGGTGCCGGAACTCTGCGGGTCGGCAATCTGGATTTCGCCTTTATATTCCGGTTTGGTCAGATCTTTCCAGCATTTCGGCACCGGCAGATTTTTCTCTTTCAGGCGCTGGGTGTTCACGCCGAAGCCGAGAATGCCAACGTACACCGCCGAGGAGTAGTTGCCTTTCAGCTTCGCCGGATCGCGGAACTGCTCCATGACCTGCGTAAGATTCGGCGATTTATAGGGCTGCAGCAGGCCCATTTCACCGGCCTGGGACTGCGGGTCGAGGGTGCCGCCGTACCAGACATCCGCCTGCGGGTTTTTCTTCTCGGCATCGACCTTCGCCAGCGTGCTGCCGGAACCGTTGCGAATAAATGAGGTTTTCACGTCATATTTTTCGCCGAAGGCTTTGGTTTCCGCCTCACACATTTCGTTGGTGGCGCTGCAATAGACCACCAGACGACCTTTGGCGTGCGCCGCGCCGCTTAACGTCGCCAGCGCAATGCCGGAAGCAATCAGGGTAGTGACCAGCGTTTTTTTCATTATTTTATCCTTTGAGCAGCAGAGGTAGTAATGCTCGCCATCAGCAGCGGCATCAGCAATAAACCCATCAGAACTGCGGCGACCGAGAGCAAACTGAACATCCCCGACCAGCCGTAGCGTTCAATGACCAGCGACAGAGGCCAGCCCGCCAGCGCTGCCCCCAAATAGGCGAACAGGCCGAGAAATCCGCTGATGGAACCCGCCGCCGCTTTGTGTCCGCACTCCACCGCCGCGAGGCCAATCAGCATTTGCGGGCCAAAAACGAAGAAGCCCACCGTAAAGAAACAGACCGCCAGCAGCGCGTAGTGGTGCACCGGCGCCAGCCAGAGCGCGGCGACGGAGACCATCAGCCCCAGCGTGAACAATAAAATCATCGGCGCCCGCTGGCCGCTGAACAGCAGATCCGAACCCCATCCGGCGAACAGCGCCCCGAGCAGGCCGCCCGCTTCAAACAGCATCACCGTGGCGTTGGCGCTGAGCAGATTGACGCCGTGGCTCTCCGTCAGCCAGATGTTGCCCCAGTCGTTGAGCGCGATGCGGATCAGGTAGACCAGCACGTAAGAGACGCCCAGCAGCCAGATCATCGGATTCTTCAGCATCGTGGTGCGCAGCATCTGCCATAGCCCCATCGGCGGGCTTTGCCGCTCCTGGCGCAGCTCCAGCGGGTCGTTACGCCAGCTGCCTACTGAAGGCAATCCCTCTTCGCGGGGCGTTCCTTTCAGCTGTAGCGTTAACCAGATGCCTGATGCCATGCTGATCATCCCCGGTGCCAGCATCGCCGCCTGCCAGCCCCACCAGTGGGCGGCAAAGGCGCTAATCAGCGGGATAATCGCCCCGCCGATATTGATCGACATATTCCAGCAGCCCCACCAGAAGCCGCGTTCGTTGCGCGAGTACCAGTGGGTCAGCAGGCGGGCGCAGGGAGGCCAGCCCCAGCCCTGAAAAAATCCGTTCAGCGTCCAGACCGCCAGCAGCAGCGTCAGCGACTCGCCGAAGGCGAACACCACGTTCAGTAAACCGGTGGCGAACAGGCCCGCGCCCATAAACCAGCGCTGCCCGTGGCTGTCGTGCCACAGCCCGGCGGCAAACTTCGACAGGCCGTAGGTCAGATAAAACAGCGACCCCAGCAGGCCAATATCGCCTTTATCCAGCCCCAGATCCGTTTGCAGCGCCGGCAATACGTAGTTGACGCTTTTGCGCGTCAGGTAAAACGCCGCATATCCGATGACCATGTACATCAGCAGCTGCGGACGCAGCGTCCGGTAATGGTGATTGATGTCGGTTGCTGAGCGTGCGTGCATAGCCGTCTCCGTTTTGCTGACTATATGAAAGTGAAATCGAAAGGGGATGAGAGAAAGTCCGCAGTGACTAAGACTTTTTCCTGGTTAGCCGGCTGTTTGTTGCAAATTTGTGGGCAAGTTAACAATTACGCGTGTGCCGCGCTGCGACTCCAGCGTCAGCTCTCCGCCGAGGGCGCTGACCCGTTCACGCATGCCCTGAATGCCGAAGCCGGCCATTTGGTCGGCGCGAAGTCCGATGCCGTTGTCTTTTACCTCCAGGCGCAGCAGCGCGCCCTGCTGAAACAGGGCAATGGCGACTTCGCTGGCGTCGGCGTGCTTACAGACGTTATTAAGCAGCTCCTGCAGCAGCCGATAGAGGGTGAAGCGTACCGTTTCGCTCTCCGGCGTGGCGGTGAGCCGGTAGTCAAAGCGGCAGCGGATACCGCGCTCGGCAAAGGCAAACTCATTGAGCAGATGGTGCAGCGCCTCTTTAAACGACAGCTCATCGAGGGCCGGAGGGCGCAACTGGCGCAGCAGCTGGCGGGTGGAGTGGTGAATGCGTCGGGCGAGATCGTTAATCTGGCTGGCGGCGGCCTGAGTTTGCGCCGGATCGCGCGCCCGCTTTACCAGCTGCGACTGGATCTGAATGGCGGTAATATTCTGGCCGATTTCATCGTGCAGCTCGCGCGCCAGGCTTTTGCGCGTATCCTCTTCGGTATGGATCAGCTTTTCGGCCAGCGCCCGCCGCGCCGCCAGCTCCGCTTCCAGCCGTTGGCGATAGTGGTGCAGGTTTTGCGCGAGGTGCTGCTGGCGGCTGATGGCAATCCCCAGCCCGATGCCGAGCAGCGCCTGGGTGGCCAGAAAAATCTCCAGCTCCACCAGATTGCTGAATCCAACGCCAACCTGGCGGGCGATGGTGATCATCATGCTGCCCAGCAGGCCGGAAAGGACGCCGCCCTGCCAGCCGAACTTCCACGCCATCACCACGTTAGGCAGAAATACCACAATCAGCAGCAGGCGCTCGATTTCCGGCGACAGCACCATTTGGGTGCCGATACCGATGATAAAGAACAGGCTGCACCAGATGATCAGCGAGGTGCGCAGCGGCGGATTGTTGGTATCCAGCCCCAGCAGGTGGTAGCGGTGCTGCTGGCGCAGGAATTCAAAGATCAGATAGACAAACGGCGTCAGCAGCACGCCGCCGGTAAACGAGGCCAGGCCGAGCATCATCGCCGGGCTTTTCACAAACGGCGACAGCAGGGCGGTGTTGAGTAATGCGCTGGCGGTAACCGTGGCCAGCAGCAGCGTCAGCCGCTGCCAGTAAAGGGGGAAGCGGTGCCAGAACTGCTGGGCGATGCCGGCGGGGAGCAGGCCGATCAAGGGCGCGGCCAGCAGAAGATAGCCGTTCAGCAGCTGTTCGCCGTGCAGCCAGAGCAGCATCAGCATGGGAGGCAGCGCCAGCGCGGGCCAGTAGCGGCGCGAAAGCAGGATCAGCAGCGCCAGATAGACGCCGTGTGGCAGGAACAGCGCCGCCTGCTGGCCGTTATGGGTCAGGTAAAACCCGAGCGTCCACAGCATTAGCCAGCCGCTTCCCCAGGCCAGCACGATGAACAGCGAAATCACCCCGTGGCGAAGGCTGCGCGACATTAATGACCCGCCAGCAGCTGGTGGTCGAGGGCGAAATGGACCAGATCAATGGTGCTGTGACACTGCAGTTTGCCCAGCACGTTGGCGCGATGGACGTGCACCGTCTTATGGCTGAGCTCGAGCTTGAAGGCGATCTCCTTGACGCTGTCGCCTTTAACCAGCAAATCAAAGACTTCGCGTTCACGCGGGGTGAGCACCTCCAGCACTTGCGCCGGTTGCTCTCCGCCGCGCAGCGCCCGCAGCGCATCGGCGCACAGGTAGTGTCCGCCCATACCGACGGAACGCACCGCCTGCACGAGCTCCTCCGGGCCGCAGCGTTTGGTCAGATAGCCGCTGGCGCCGGCATCAAGTGCGCTCTGCACGAAAGTGGGGGTGTCGTAAATACTGAGAATGATGGCGCGGAACTGCGGCTTTTGCGCGCGCAGGCGCTTTAGCAGGCTCAGGCCGTTCTCATCCGGCATGGCGATATCCATGACCGCCACGTCGACATCGTCGCGCAGCAGCGCCGGCCAGGCTTGCGCCGAGCTGCTGAACTGGCCAACCACCTCGAGATCTTCTTCGAGGCTGAGTAACTGCGCAAAGCCTGAACGCACCACCACATGGTCATCGACCAGCACCACTCGAATCATGTTTCTTCTCTCTTAGCGCATCATGGTTCTATGATGCCTGCCGCCGCTGCGCTGGCAATCAATCAGGCGCAGTTATGCAATCCAAGTAACAGAATCGCAATAAAAGCCAGGTCGCGGTTTTTGTGAAAATTAACTAACCATTGCCATTTTTTTTCTAAAAACGCTTTGTTCTTAGCAAGAATTTTTAATTACTTCATCAAACGCATCGCGCCGGAAATACTGCACCCATAACAACTATGGGAAGCAGACACTATGGCACTATCATCGCGTATCACACTCATTGCCGCGCTGGCGCTGGCGGCATTTCAGGCCCAGGCGGTCAACGTCACCGTGGCGTACCAGACCTCCGCCGAGCCGGCGAAAGTCGCCCAGGCGGACAACACTTTCGCTAAAGCCAGCGGGGCGACCGTCGACTGGCGCAAGTTTGACAGCGGCGCGAGCATCGTGCGGGCGCTGGCTTCCGGCGACGTGCAGATCGGCAACCTCGGCTCCAGCCCGCTGGCGGTCGCCGCCACCCAGCAGGTGCCGATTGAAGTGTTTCTGCTGGCCTCAAAGCTCGGTAACTCCGAAGCGCTGGTGGTGAAGAAGAGCATCACCAAACCGCAGGACCTGAT
Source organism: Klebsiella sp. MBT K-1 (assembly GCF_002556465.1). Taxonomy (NCBI): domain Bacteria; kingdom Pseudomonadati; phylum Pseudomonadota; class Gammaproteobacteria; order Enterobacterales; family Enterobacteriaceae; genus Klebsiella; species Klebsiella sp. MBT K-1. The sequence goes on from NZ_PDEL01000026.1 coordinate 37,415, forward strand.
CGGCAAACGCATCGCCGTTCCTTTTATCTCCACCACCCACTACAGCCTGCTGTCGGCGCTGAAGCACTGGGGGATTAAACCGGGCCAGGTGCAGATCCTTAACCTGCAGCCGCCGGCGATTATCGCCGCCTGGCAGCGCGGCGACATTGACGGCGCCTACGTCTGGGCGCCAGCGGTTAACTCGCTGGAAAAAGAGGGCACGGTTCTCACCGACTCGTCGCAGGTGGGCGAGTGGGGCGCGCCGACGCTGGACGTGTGGGTAGTACGCAAAGACTTTGCCGAAAAGCATCCTGATATTGTCAAAGCCTTCGCCAAAAGCGCCATTGACGCGCAGCAACCCTATATCGCCAACCCGGACGAATGGCTGAAGCAGCCGGAAAACATCAGCAAGCTGGCGCGCTTAAGCGGCGTACCGGAAGCCGACGTGCCGGGGCTGGTGAAAGGCAATACCTACCTGACCGCCGCCCAGCAGGCGCAGGAGCTGAACGGGCCGGTGAATAAAGCCATCATCGACACCGCGAAGTTCCTTAAAGAGCAGGGCAAAGTGCCCGCCGCCGGCAGCGACTACAGCCAGTACGTTACCGACCGTTTTGTAAAGTAAAGGGGGTCATGATGCTGCAAATCTCGCATCTTTCCGCCGACTACGGCGGTAAACCAGCGCTGGCGGATATCAACCTGACGCTGGACAGCGGCGAACTGCTGGTGGTGCTGGGGCCCTCCGGCTGCGGTAAAACCACGCTGCTAAACCTAATTGCCGGATTCGTGCCTTATCAGCACGGCAGCATCACCCTCGAAGGCCAGCGGGTTGAAGGACCGGGAGCCGATCGCGGCGTGGTCTTTCAGCATGAAGGGCTGCTGCCGTGGCGCAACGTGCAGGATAACGTCGCGCTCGGGCTGCAGCTGGCCGGGGTCGACAAAACGCAGCGCCGGGCAACCGCCGCGCGGATGCTGAAAAAAGTGGGCCTTGAAGGGGCGGAAAAACGCTTTATCTGGCAGCTCTCCGGCGGCCAGCGTCAGCGGGTCGGCATTGCCCGCGCGCTGGCGGCAAATCCGCAGCTGCTGCTGCTCGACGAGCCCTTTGGCGCGCTGGATGCCTTTACCCGCGAGCAGATGCAAACCCTGTTGCTTAGCCTGTGGCATGAGACCGGTAAGAAGGTACTGCTGATCACCCACGATATCGAAGAGGCGGTGTTTATGGCCACCGAACTGGTACTGCTCTCGCCGGGGCCGGGGCGCGTGCTCGAACGGCTGTCCCTCGATTTTGGCCGCCGCTTCGTCGCCGGTGAATCCTGCCGCAGCATTAAATCGGACCCGCGGTTTATCGAACAGCGCGAATACGTCCTCAGCCGGGTATTTGAACAACGGGAGGCTTTCTCATGAGCGTGGTCATCAATGACAAACCGCGTCAGCGGGGACTGAAGTGGCGCTGGCCGCTCTCGCGTCAGCTCAGCCTGAGCGTGGCGACCCTGGTGGTACTGCTGGCTATCTGGTGGGCCGTTGCCGCCCTGCAGTTGATTAGTCCGCTGTTTCTGCCGCCGCCGGGACAGGTATGGCAGAAACTGATCGCTATTGCCGGTCCGCAGGGCTTTATGGACGCCACCCTCTGGCAGCACCTGGCGGCGAGCCTGACGCGTATCGTCATCGCGCTGCTGGCGGCGGTGCTGCTCGGCGTGCCGGTGGGGATCGCCATGGGGCTGAGCACCACGGTGCGCGGGATCCTCGACCCGCTGATCGAGCTTTATCGCCCGGTGCCGCCGCTGGCCTATTTACCGCTGATGGTGATCTGGTTCGGCATCGGTGAGACCTCCAAGATCCTGCTGATCTACCTGGCGATATTCGCGCCGGTGGCGATGTCGGCGCTGGCGGGGGTTAAGAGCGCCCAGCAGGTGCGCATTCGCGCCGCGCAGGCTTTAGGCGCCAGCCGGGCGCAGGTGCTGTGGCTGGTGATCCTGCCCGGCGCGCTGCCGGAGATCCTCACCGGCCTGCGTATTGGGCTTGGCGTGGGCTGGTCGACGCTGGTGGCCGCGGAGCTGATTGCCGCCACCCGCGGGTTAGGTTTTATGGTGCAGTCCGCCGGTGAGTTCCTCGCCACCGATGTGGTGCTGGCCGGTATCGCGGTGATTGCCATCATCGCTTTTTTACTGGAACTGGGGCTGCGCGCGCTGCAGCGTCGCCTGACGCCCTGGCATGGAGAAGTACAATGAGCGAACGTTTAAGCATTACCCCGCTGGGGCCGTATATTGGCGCGCAGGTATCCGGCGTCGACATCACCCGCCCGCTGAGCGACAACCAGTTTGAGCAGCTGTATCACGCGGTGCTGCGCCATCAGGTGGTGTTCCTGCGCGAGCAGAACATCACTCCCGAGCAGCAGCGCGATCTCGCCCTGCGCTTTGGCGACCTGCATATTCATCCGGTCTATCCGCACGCGCCCGGCGTGGATGAGATTATCGTTCTCGATACCCACGACGATAATCCGCCGGATAACGATAACTGGCACACCGATGTCACCTTTATTGACACGCCGCCCGCCGGGGCGATCCTCGCGGCAAAAGAGCTGCCTTCGACCGGCGGCGATACCCTGTGGACCAGCGGTATTGCGGCGTATGAGGCGCTCTCCGCGCCTTTGCGCCAGCTGTTAAGCGGCCTGCGCGCGGAGCATGATTTCCGCAAATCGTTTCAGGAGTACAAATACCGCAAAAGCGAAGAGGAGCATCAGCGCTGGCTGGAGGCGGTGGCGAAAAATCCGCCGCTGCTGCATCCGGTGGTGCGCACCCATCCGGTGACCGGGAAGCAGGCGCTATTTGTCAATGAGGGCTTTACTACCCGCATCGTCGACGTGACGGAGAAAGAGAGCGAGGCGCTGCTCGGCTTCCTGTTTGCTCACGTCACTAAACCGGACTTCCAGGTACGCTGGCGCTGGCAGCCGAACGATGTGGCGATTTGGGATAACCGCGTCACCCAGCACTACGCCAACGCCGATTACCTGCCGCAGCGGCGCATTATGCACCGGGCGACGATTCTCGGGGATAAACCCTATTACCGGGCGGGGTAATGGGTGTAGCCCGGCCGCGCGCCGCGGAGAAAAGCGGAAGCGGTATTGCGCGCGGCTTCCCGGGGGCAGCGCATGACGCGCCTTGTCCGGGCTATCGGTCCGCAGAACGCTGTAAACCCGTAGCCCGGCTAAGGCGCAATGCGCCGCAAGCCGGGATACAACCTACGATAAACGCGCCGCCTCCGGGAAAAGGCTTTTATGCCGATTTTTGCGCGTCCAAATGCGTGCCAATATAGCGCTGATAGCGGTTGGCCTTCAGATAGGTCAAATCCACCAGCACCAGCCCATCCACGCAGTTGTTGAAATCCGGATCGCTGCCGAAATCGATAAACTGCACGCCGCCCGGCTCGCAGACTTCTGAATACTGCTTATACAGCGGCGGGATCGCGCAGCCGAGGTTGCCGAGCAGGGACTTCAGCCGCGCCAGATCGTCGTTGTAATCTTCTCCGCCAAACTGCGCCAGCACATCGGGCAGCGAGGCCGGATAAGGACGGCGCGACTCCGCCAGCGGATGCGTCGCCGGGAACCACAGTCGATAGAACGCGACCAGCAGATCGCGCGCCGACGGCGGCAGCCCGCCGGAAATCGACACCGGGCCGAACAGATAGCGATAGTGCGGATAGCGCGCCAGATACGCGCCGATGCCGGACCACAGGTAGTCCAGCCCGCGGCGGCCCCAGTAGCGCGGCTGGATAAAGCTGCGCCCCAGCTCTATACCGTGTTGCAGAATATCGTCCATCCGCGCGTCGTAATGGAACAGGCTGTAGCTGTAGATGCCGTTCAGGCCGCGCTTTGCCAGCTGCATCGCGGTCGGCATAAAGCGGTAGGCGCCGACGATTTCAAGGTCTGCTTCATCCCACAGAATCAGATGCAGATAGTCGTCGTCATAGCCGTCAACGTCGCGTCGTTTGCCGCTGCCTTCCCCCACCGCGCGAAAGGCGATTTCCCGCAGGCGGCCCAGTTCGCGCAGCACCGGCGCATCTTCCTGGCCGTGGCGCTGCCAGAGATAAATCACTTTGCCGTCCGCCGTGCGCCCCAGGGTTTCCGCCCGGCCCAGTTCGCGCTTGAGCAGGGCGCGGTCTTCGGGACGGGCGATAGCGCTTTCGCTTTTAAATACGCCGGGCTGCCCCTTTGAAAGCAGTTGCAGGTGGTGATAGCAGCGCTCGGTCAGCTCGCGCGTAGAGCGCTGGGGATCGAACCAGCTTGACCAGGCAATCTGTTGGCCGAAATTAACCGGCAGGCTGCCGTTGCGGCGACGAAACATTTGCTGCATCAGCAGCAGCAGCGGCAAGCTATCGGAAATCAACGTGCTGGCGTAAAACAGCGCGCTGTTGCGCGCGCGGATCCACGCCGGCAGCAGCGGGGCGCGATATTTCGCCGCCAGCTTAATAAATCCGGAGTGCCATTTTTTATCGCGAATGCCGCGTCGGGTGAGGCGTGAAACTTCGCCTGCCGGGAAGAAAATCAGCACGCCGCCGTTTTGCAGCTGCTGGTCCATCTGCTGCAGCGCCGCTTTGGCGGTTCGGCCGTTGATATTATCGACCGGAATAAACAGCGAGCTCAGCGGTTCAAGGTGGGTCAGCATGCGGTTGGTGACCACTTTGACGTCGCGGCGCACGCGGGACACCGCGTAGAGCAGGGCCAGTCCGTCGAGGGTACCGGTGGGGTGGTTGGCGATAATGACCAGCGGGCCATATTCAGGGATTTGTTCGAGATCGTGCGCCGGGATAGCACAGCGAATATTGAGATGTTCGAGCACCTGTTCGACCGTATCCAGTCCTTTCAGGTGATGATGACGCGCGGCAAACTGCTGAAACTCTTCCTCATGCAGGAGCTTTTTCAGCACCTTTTTCTGCCAGGGGGCTGGCTTTGCCTGAGGCCACAGGTCATCGATAACATTGTCGAGACTAAACATAGCGGCACCTCCTCCGTCCTGCCCAGACAGTAGAAGGCGCAGATGTCGCTCAGATTACAGTTGGGTGAAGATTTGGGATTGGCGGGAACCGCGGAGGCTGGTAGCAGGTAGATACTGTGAACGCCTGCAACTCTTTTCACCACTGTCATCTTCTCCGGCTCCCGGATGACAGGCACAACAACGACAGCGACATCCCGCGCTGTCGT
>NZ_PDEL01000027.1:0-41994 GCF_002556465.1 Klebsiella sp. MBT K-1
CTGACCCCATGCCGAACTCAGAAGTGAAACGCCGTAGCGCCGATGGTAGTGTGGGGTCTCCCCATGTGAGAGTAGGGAACTGCCAGGCATCAAATTAAGTGTGCTGATATGGCTCAGTTGGTAGAGCGCACCCTTGGTAAGGGTGAGGTCCCCAGTTCGACTCTGGGTATCAGCACCAGTTTTTTAGGTTAAAGTTCGGCGATTTGAAAAGAATTTGCCTGGCAACGATAGCGCGGTGGTCCCACCTGACCCCATGCCGAACTCAGAAGTGAAACGCCGTAGCGCCGATGGTAGTGTGGGGTCTCCCCATGTGAGAGTAGGGCATTGCCAGGCATCAAATAAGTGAAAAGCCCATCCTGACGGATGGGCTTTTTGCGTTTTTGCGTCTACGAAAAAATCATATCCGGCAATGACGTTTCATCCGCTCGCTGTTATCCGAGGGAGCTTTGTCCGGGCTTCAGCAGCGGGCAATACAGTTTAAGCATCGTGGGGCTTACCTTCGGGGAAAGCGGTACCGGATATGACTCCGGTACCTGTCATGTCAGAGAAGAGAAAGGAATTAACGCGTCAATGCCACGATACCGAGCGTCAGACCAGCTATCGCGGCTGCGCCTCCGGCAATCGCGCCAGCAGTTTCCCAGTTATCCTGGGTCGTTCCTTTCATACAGGTATTGGTGTGGACTAATCTACCTTCAGAATCATAAACCGGCACACACGGAGAGTCGTGCGCACAGCCGGCGAGCAGCGTTGCCAGCAATGCCACTATAATAAATTTATTCATGATGTTACCTCTAAATAATCCGCTTCGCTGTATTGGAGAACCCATACACCTACGGAACGGTTTATTTTATCATCAGCAATACAGGGCGCCGCTAGAGTAAATAATCTCAATTTATGAGTAACGTAAATATCGTGAAGAAAGTCAGAAGACGATAGATAAATAATGTGTATGGGAAACCGCGGCAATTATTAAAAATTAATAAATACATTTAATATCATCAGGATAGTTACCGATACGCAGACGAAAAAAAAGGCACCAGAAAGGTGCCTTTAGATAAGAGTATTTACTCTGCGTGTTTCGTAAAACGGCGTCTTACCACCACGAAGAAGACGGGGACGAAGAAGATAGCCAGCAATGTCGCCATCAGCATTCCGCCCATAACGCCAGTACCGACCGCGTTTTGGGCGCCGCTGCCGGCTCCGTGGCTAATTACCAGAGGCAGAACTCCCAGGATAAAGGCCAGCGAAGTCATCAGGATAGGGCGTAAACGCATACGAGATGCTTCAAGTGTGGCTTCGATAATTCCTTTGCCTTCCTTATCCATCAGGTCTTTCGCAAACTCAACGATAAGAATAGCGTTTTTCGCAGACAGGCCGATAGTTGTTAATAAACCCACCTGGAAATAAACGTCATTATTAAGCCCACGTAACGACGCTGCCAGCAGTGCTCCAACCACCCCTAATGGAACGACGAGCATGACGGAGAAGGGAATAGACCAGCTTTCATAAAGCGCCGCAAGACACAAAAAGACAACGATAAGTGAAATGGCATATAAAGCTGGCGCCTGATTACCGGATAAACGTTCTTGATAAGACATCCCCGTCCAGTCGTAGCCGATCCCAGTCGGAAGCTTGCTGGCCAATTGCTCCATTAAAATCATCGCATCACCGGTACTTTTCCCGGGCGCCGCTTCGCCAAGCATTTCCATAGAGGGCAAACCATTGTAGCGCTCCAGGCGCGGGGAGCCATAAACCCAGCGCGAAGTCACAAAAGCGGAGAACGGGACCATTTCGCCATTCGCGCTGCGGACGTACATATTATTGATATCGCTCGGCAGCATACGGAATTTTGCATCGGCCTGAACGTAGACTTTTTTCACTCGCCCATGGTCAATAAAGTCGTTGACGTAATATCCCCCCAGCGCCGCGGAAATGGTCTCATTGATATCGGATAGCGAAATACCCAGAGCCTGAGCTTTCTCCTGATCGACATCCAGCTTGAATTGCGGCGTGTCTTCGAGCCCATTTGGGCGAACGCGTACCAGCTGATCCGGATGCTCTCTCACCATACCAAGGAGCTGATTACGGGCCTGGGTTAGCGCGCTATGGCCGAGGTTGCCCTGATCGATAAGCTCAAAGTCAAAACCCGTGGCCGTACCCAGCTCGATAATGGCCGGCAGGTTGAAAGGGAAGACCATGGCATCTTTAATCTGGCTGAAGGCGGCGGTTGCTCGTTTGATGATGGCCTCAACGCCATTTTCGGAACCACTGCGTTCTTCCCATGGCTTCAGGCTGACAAACGCCATACCGGAGTTTTGACCCTGACCGCTAAAGCTAAAGCCGTTAACGGTAAAGACGCTTTCAACGTTCGCCTTCTCTTTATGCAGGTAGTAATCGGTAACCGTATCAAGCACTTTTTGCGTGCGCTCCTGCGTTGCGCCTGAAGGCAGTTGGATCATGGTCATAAATACCCCCTGATCCTCATCCGGCAAGAAGGAGGTGGGCAGGCGCACAAAGAGCACGGCCATACCCACAACGATCAGCAAATAGATGATGAGATAGCGTCCGGTACAGCGCAGGATCCCACTAACGCTGTTAGTGTAGTGGCTCACGCTACGATCGAATTTCGCGTTAAACCAACCAAAAAATCCTTTCTTCTCATGATGATCGGCTGATGCGGGTTTCAATAATGTAGCGCAAAGCGCGGGGGTCAGGATCAGCGCCACCAGTACGGACAGCGCCATGGCGGAGACGATGGTGATAGAGAATTGCCGATAAATCGCTCCCGTAGAACCGCCAAAGAAGGCCATCGGAACAAACACCGCCGAGAGCACCATGGCAATGCCAACCAGCGCCCCCTGTATTTGCGCCATCGATTTTTCCGTCGCCTCTTTTGGCGGAAGCTTCTCTTCAACCATGACGCGTTCGACGTTTTCCACCACCACGATAGCATCGTCGACCAGAAGGCCTATTGCCAGCACCATGCCAAACATGGTTAGCGTATTGATGGAGTAACCGAACGTTGCCAGGACGGCAAAGGTGCCGAGCAGGACGACCGGAACCGCAATAGTGGGGATCAGCGTGGCCCGGATATTCTGTAAAAACAGGTACATTACCAGGAAGACGAGGATAATTGCCTCAAACAGCGTCTTCACGACCTCATGAATTGAGATTTTCACAAACGGCGTGGTGTCGTAAGGATAGACGACCTTCATTCCCTGGGGGAAGTACGGCTGCAGTTCGGCAAGCTTCGCTTTAATCGCAGCGGCGGTATCGAGGGCATTGGCGCCGGTAGCGAGTTTAATTCCGAGGCCTGAAGCCGGTTTTCCATTGATTTTAGCGACAACGTTGTAGTTCTCACCACCCAGCTCAATACGTGCCACATCTTTCAGATGCACCACTGAGCCATCCGCGTTCACGCGCAGCGTCACTTTGCCAAACTCTGCCGGGTCTTTCAGCCGTGTCTGAGCAATGATGGAGGCGTTTAGCTGCTGGCCTTTAAGGGCCGGCGTACCGCCAAGCTGGCCTGCTGCAATCTGATCGTTCTGTATCTGTAGCTGGTTAATGACGTCGACAGGCGTGAGGTTGTACTTATTCAGGAGATTGCCGTCCAGCCAGACGCGCATTGCATACTGCGCCCCGAAGAGCTGTACATCGCCAACGCCGTTAAGGCGGCTGATGGTATCTTTGACGTTCGATGCGACATAGTCAGAGATATCATCCTGAGTGGTGCTGGCGTTATCGGAGATGAATCCAGCGACCATCAAGAAGCTACTGCTTGATTTCTCGACGCTAATCCCCTGCTGCTGTACTTCCTGAGGCAGAAGCGGCGTCGCCAGCTGGAGTTTATTCTGCACCTGAACTTGCGCAATATCCGGATCCGTACCCGACGTAAAGGTCAGGGTGATGGTCACGCCGCCTGCAGAATCGCTGGTTGAGGACATGTACATCAGGTTATCGATACCGTTCATGTTCTGTTCGATAACCTGAGTCACCGTATCCTGAACGGTTTGCGCGTCCGCACCCGGATAGGTTGCGGAGATCGCCACCGCTGGCGGCGCGATAGTCGGGTATTGTGCAATCGGTAGCTGCATAATCGCGAGGCCACCAGCAATCATCATGATGATCGCCAGCACCCAGGCGAAGACCGGTCGATGAATAAAAAACTTAGACATAGGGATTTGTACCTTATTGCGCGACGGACGTCGCGGTATCCTCTTCGGCCTTCACGGTGACGCCGGGACGTACTTTCTGCAGACCGCTGACGATAACTTTTTCACCGGCTTTCAGACCGCTGGTGACTAACCACTTATCGCCAATCGCCTGCGCAGCGGTGACAGCCCGCGTTTCCACCTGGTTTTTGTCATTAACGAGCATCACGCTGGCCTCGCCGCGCGGCGTGCGGGTGACTCCCTGCTGGGGAACGAGAATGGCATTCGGCGACACGCCTTCATCAATGCGGGCGCGAACAAACATTCCTGGCAGCAAAGCGTGCTGTGGGTTAGGGAAGATCGCGCGTAGCGTAATTGAGCCGGTGCTCTCATCCACGGTGACATCAGAGAACTGTAAAGCGCCCTGAAGCGTATAAGGCTGACCGTTTTCCATAATCAACTGCACGTTTTTGGTGTCATTGCCGTGCTGCAGACTTTCCTGTTTCAGGCGCATGAAATCATTACTGGATTCGGTAACGTCCACATAAATGGGGTCGAGCTGCTGTACCGTCGCCATCGCGTCGGCCTGACCGTTCGTCACCAGGGCGCCTTCGGTCACGCTCGATTTGCCGATACGGCCGCTGATGGGAGAGGTCACTTTGGTGTAGGCCAGATTAATACGCGCGCTTTCCACGGCTGCTTTTGCAGCGATAACATCGGCATCAGCCTGGCGTGCGGTCGCCACCGCCTGATCGTACTCTTGCTGGCTGATATATTTTGTGCCGAGAAGAGGCGCGTAGCGTTTTACCGTTAAATGGGCGATGGCGGCTGCGGCCTCCGCTTTCGCTTCATCGCCCTTTGTGCTGTTGTAAGCTGCCTGATAAGTCGCCGGATCGATTTGATAAAGCGACTGTCCTGCGCTGACATCGCTACCTTCGACAAAGTTACGCTGCAGGATTATTCCATTCACCTGCGGGCGGACTTCCGCGACGCGGTAGGCTGATGTGCGGCCGGGTAGCTCCGTGGTGACGGATAGCGGCGCGCTGTGTACCACATAAACGGAAACCTGGGGTATCTGTGCATGCGGTTGCCCATCGCCTGAATTATCGCAACCGCTGAGCAAGATAGCCGAGATGATAAGGCTGGATAAAAGTGTAACCCTGACATGAGGTGTCATTGCTGTTCCTTATAGATTATGAGCCTGATTTGGCCACGAATCTGTGCAAGAAATAATGAATTAAAATGCGGTTTGTTATCCTACAAATAAAAAAAGATGTATGTAAGACATAGTTATTTTTTAGCCATCAGCAAGGCACGTAAAAACAAAATATCAGGGATTATGTTTTTAGGATGATCTCAAATTAAAATTTGCTTACATTGATATTTAATTCATGAATGAATTGGAATTAATTATTTGTTGTGTGTATTTATTTTATTTTGGTTTGAGATTTAACTTATCTGTATTTTTGCTAAACAATATTGATTGTCAGATGCTAGGTTTATACCTATTCAGCTATTTCCCACACTCTCAATCTGGCGTTGAGTGGAGCACCGTATGCCTAGAAGAACGAAAGAAGATGCGCTAAAGACCCGGCAGCTTCTGATTGAATCCGCCATTCAGCAGTTTGCCCTACGCGGCGTGACCAGCACCACCTTAGCCGATATTGCTGATGCTGCTGGCGTCACGCGCGGAGCGGTGTACTGGCACTTTGCGAGCAAAGCGGAGCTATTTAATGAAATATGGCAACAGCAGCTGCCGCTACGCGACCTGCTTCAGCATGAATTTCCCCAAAAAGAGAGCAAGGATCCGCTCAGCACGCTACGAGAGAAATTTATTATTGGCTTACAATATATCGCCAATAATCCCCGTCAGCGTGCGTTGATGCAAATTCTGTATCAGAAATGTGAGTTTTCCAGCGACATGATGCCGGAAGCTGAGATTCGTAAGAGAATTGGATTTAGTTACCCGATTATTGGCGGGGTTTTGCAGCTCTGTATTCGTAACGGAGTATTACCAGCGGAAACGAATGTTGAAATTTCATTAATTGTCTTACACAGCGCGTTTACCGGTATTATTAAAAACTGGCTGGTGGAGCCGGGGCAATTTGATCTGTATCGCCAGGCGCCCGCTTTGGTTGATAATATTATGTCGATCCTTTGTGGGACTACACGACAGCTGGCGACAGTGAGCCATTACAATCAATGAAATAAAAAAGGCGCTTCCCCATGCCGAAGAGCGCCTTTTATATCAAACATTTAACTGATTAGTATCAGTTCATGCCGTATTTTTTCAATTTTTTACGCAGAGTACCACGGTTGATGCCCATCATCAGGGCAGCACGGGTCTGGTTACCGCGGGTGTATTGCATCACCATGTCCAACAGGGGCTGTTCTACTTCAGCCAGTACCAGCTCATACAGGTCATTAACATCCTGACCGTTCAGTTGAGCAAAATAGTTCTTCAGTGCCTGTTTAACCGAGTCACGCAGGGGCTTTTGAGTCACCTGATCCTGAGAGTTAACGGTAGAAACGGTCAGTACGTCAGAATTTACGCGTTGTTCGAACATAGTTCTGTCAGCTCTTTATTTCTATTACGCAAAATTTTCGAAGTATGCCTCCAACGCCTCCAGCTGTTCGCTGGAATCTTCTATGGCGTTGAATGTGCGCCGAAACTGGTCATCTGGAGCGTGTTCCTGCAGATACCAGGATACGTGTTTGCGTGCGATTCGGTACCCTTTTGCCTGGCCATAAAAGCCATGCAGTTCCCGAACGTGTGCACAAAGCAAGCGCTTAACCTCTGCCAACGGCAGCGGGGGCAGCAGCTCTCCAGTGTCCAGATAGTGCTGGATTTCCCGAAAGATCCAGGGTCTTCCCTGAGCGGCACGGCCTATCATAAGGGCATCTGCCCCCGTATAGTCGAGCACAGCTCTGGCTTTAAGCGGGTCAGTAATGTCGCCATTCGCGATAACCGGAATGGAAACTTTCTGCTTAACTGCCCGAATACTGTCGTACTCAGCATCTCCGTTAAACAAGCAGGCGCGCGTGCGTCCGTGAATAGTCAGAGCCTGAATGCCACATTCTTCAGCCAGTTGGGCAATTTCTACACAGTTACGGTGTTCCGGTTCCCAACCGGTGCGAATCTTGAGAGTTACGGGAACGTCCACTGCTTTGACGACCGCCGTCAGGATGGACTTCACCTGGTCGGGGTACTGCAAGAGGGCTGAACCTGCAAGCTTACGATTCACCTTTTTAGCCGGACACCCCATATTGATATCAATAATCTGGGCGCCGCTTTCCACGTTAATACGGGCGGCTGCAGCCATCTCTTCCGGCACGCTGCCGGCGATTTGCACGGTACGAATACCGGGCTCATCAACGTGCACCATCCGTAAGCGGGACTTGTCGCTCTCCCAAACCTGCGGGTTGGAGGACATCATCTCGGATATGGTCAATCCTGCTCCCATCTCGTAACACAACGTCCGGAATGGTCTGTCAGTAATGCCAGCCATAGGCGCTGCGATGAGTCGATTCCTGAGCTGGTAGTGTCCGATGCGCATGAGTTAAGAAATGACCATACTGTGACTGCAAGGCGGCGTATATTACGCATTTTTTGCACGAGATGAAAGGCCAAACTTTGAGCAATCCTCTGCGGTGGATCAAAGAATCGCCATGAAGATTAGCGTCCATGAATAATTAGCTTTATAAATCATTGCATTAAAAATATGTGATGAATTTATCTACACATATAATTTTGTCTAACTTCTCATTTTTTCTTCCCGGAGCCGGCTGCGGGCAAGATAATCTGCTGAAGAAATCAGCAAATTACCTTGGCTTTATGTGAGTTAGCTCTCATTTCAGAACATGATCGTGAAGCATCTCTGATGTTTACTCTATGACCACGCGACCGTTCAGCGGCTGTACCGGACGATTGTTATCGTGATGCATAGCGTGGCTGAATTTTGCCAGCTGCGCTGAAGAAAGGGTCAGGGGATGCTTAAGCACAATCCAGGTTACCCCTTCTGAACAAGGCGGAGTGGTCAGAGAGCCGCTAAAGCGCCAGTAGGTTTTATCTATGGGAAGCAGGGCGTTGAGATCCATTTGCGTGACAATTTTAGCCGTCTGCTCAGCCTGCTCGGGCATGGTGGCCCACAGCTTGTTCAGTTCTGTATTTTCCGCGCCCTGCTCGAACATCACCGCCACCACGGCGACGGCGCCTTTAGCGTTCTTATGTACCAGATGCATCTCCATCGCATAGTGCTTGCCGTGGACCGTGTTTTCGCTCGGGGCATGGAAATGGAACTGCTGGAGGATAAATGGCGTACCGTCAATCGTAATGGTGTCCGCTGTCGTGGTCTTTAGCGCCGCCTGGATGGTATGGCCATTATTAATGAGCGTGATTGGGCCATCGATGTAGTGCGTATCCAGCGGTGAAAGGTGGGTTTTGAACGTGGCATCGATGTTGATGGGGGATTGGTTCATGCCGTTCTGGCAGGTTTTATACTCCTCATTGAGCGCCCCCCAGTGTTCCGGCGAACCTTCGCCTTCATAGCTCCAGTGGGAAGCGAAAACCGTAACGGGCATCATGCTTAACGCCAACAATGCCGCCTTGCCTAAAGATGTTTTCATATAATTCGTCCGATGAATAGAATGATGATTTTATTGGTAACTACAATACGTTACCTCATCATCTTATTCTTATTGAGCGCAAGATTATGTACAGAAAACGCGAAAAGTTGTGGCCTGCGATGAGGCCACAAGGAGAGATTACTTTTTATAACCGGTAATTCGGCACCACTCCTCTTTTTCCACGACGGGATCGAGCTCAAAGAGCTCGGCGTAGGCTTCACAAACGCTTTCCGCCTGGCTGGCAAGGATACCGGAAAGCCCCAGCAGACCGCCTGTAACCGGCAGCACGCTGATAAGAGGGGCCAGCTCGCGTAATGGGCCAGCCAGAATGTTGGCGACCACCACATCGGCTTTCATCGCCTCTGGCTGATCCTTGGGCAGATAAAGTTCCAGGCGTTCAGAGACCCCGTTACGTTCGGCATTATCGCGGCTGGCCTGAATGGCCTGCGGATCGATATCAATACCGATAGCTTTCGCCGCGCCCAGCTTTAATGCCGCGATAGCCAAAATGCCTGAGCCGCAGCCAAAATCGATAATCGTTTTACCCGCGAGATCGAGTCCATCCAGCCACTGCAGGCACATCGCGGTGGTGGGATGCGTACCGGTACCAAACGCCAGGCCCGGGTCGAGCATCACGTTCACGGCGTTTTCATCCGGAACATCGCGCCAGCTCGGGCAAATCCACAGTCGTTGACCAAAGCACATAGGGTGGAAGTTATCCATCCACTCGCGCTCCCAGTCTTTATCTTCCAGTTGTTCGATTTTATGCACGAAACCGACGCCCAACAGCGGATGCTGCTGCAGAATGGCGACCACCTCTGCCATATCGGTTTCGGCGTCAAACAGACCGATAACGTCCGTATCGCCCCACAGACGGGTTTCACCCGGTAGAGGTTCGAATACCGGCGTATCGTGAGTATCCTGGAAAGTAATGGAAACGGAACCCGCTTCCATCAGCGCATCACTCAGCTCTTCCGCGTTCGCGCCGGTAGTATTCAATTTCAGTTGGATCCATGGCATGGCAAAACTCTTTATTTATCAGTAGTCAATACGGCGGCTTGCGGGGCGGAGGTACCGAACCGGTTTCCGACCAGGAAAGCCAATAAGCTTAACAGCAACGAGGGCACTATCGGATGGAAGCCCAGGTACTGAAGATTAAAAGTGGCGAGTATGGCATAGAGTACGCCGCCGACGATCATCGCGCTCAATGCGCCTGTTGCATTCGCCCGTTCCCAGTACAGACCCAGAACCAGCGGCCATAAGAACACGGCCTCAAGGCCGCCGAACGCCAGCAGGTTGAGCCAGATGATCATCTCAGGCGGACGCCAGGCGGCCAGCATCATCAGGATCCCCAGCACCAGCGTGGCGATCGTTGAGATCCGCTTTAGCTTCTGTTCATTATGTTTTTTCGTCGGCTGAGCGCTGAGCCAAAGATCTTTAATGATCGTAGCTGAAGCCTGCAATAAATGGGCATTGACGTTCGACATGATCGCGGCCATCGGGGCCGCCAGAAACAGACCCGCAGCCCAGGGGGGGAGAACCTGCACCATCAGGGTCGGGATAACCTGATCCGGGACGGTCAGGTGGGGCAAAACGGCTCTACCCAGCGCGCCGGCCAGATGCATACCAAACATCAGGATCGCGACAACGATGGTACCGATGATGATGCCGCGGTGCACCGCTTTACTATCTTTATAAGAGATGCAGCGCACGGCGGTGTGCGGCAGGCCGATAACCCCGAAGCACACCAGAACCCAGAAGGAGGTCATAAATGCCGGAGTGAGGATATCGTTCGCTCCGTGCGGCGATACCAGCTTCGGGTCGATATGCTGCAGCGTATCCACGGCGTTATGCAATCCGCCTGCCGCGTGTACGACGCCAACCAGCAAGACGATGGTGCCGATCAGCATGACCATACCTTGCATCGTGTCGTTGAGGACGCTGGCGCGGAAGCCGCCGAAGGCGGTGTACAGCGCGATAGTGATGCCGAAGATCAGCAGGCCCGTTTCATATTTGATGCCGGCGGCGGTTTCCAGCAGGCGGGCGCCGCCGATAAACTGCACGGCAATCGCCCCGACAAAGGCGACCAGTAGGCTTACGCTCGCTATCCAGACGACCGCGCGGCTTTGGTAGCGCGCCTGTAGCATATCGTTAAGGGTAATCGCGTTATAGCGCCGCGCCAGAATGGCGAACTTTTTGCCGAGTATCCCTAATGACAGCCAGATTGTTGGCACCTGAATCATCGCCAGCAGCACCCAGCCAAGCCCATATTTATAGGCGGCTCCCGGCCCGCCGATAAAAGAACTGGCGCTGATATAGGTGGCGGTTAGCGTCATTGCGAGAACGAAGCCGCCCATCGAACGGCTACCGAGAAAGTATTCGCTGAGAAAGCTGCCGCTGCTGCGTTTGCGCATCGCGTAAATCGACAGACCAAACACGACCAACAGGTAAACGAGCAGTACAACGATGATTTCAAACTGCATCGTTATCCTCCAGGGAAATATCGCGGAAGATGAAACGCACCATCGCCCAGCACAGCAGAATAAACACCAGCGGTACCAGCAGGCAGGCCATTTCAAACCAGTGCGGCAGACCGGTGATACCAATACCGACGCCCGGCAGATAGGCGGCAGCCAGCCAGGCCGCAAGGTAGAGAAGGGTTAGCCACAGCGCCCAGCGCGCCTCTTTATGGGCCTGAACAAAACGCTTGTCCATTTTTTGTCCCCTGAGGATGAAGAAAGCGGGGATTGTACCGCATGGCAAAGAGGAGGGGAGAGAAAAAGAAAAAAGGCCGGGTTATCCGGCCTTTTGCAACGATGGCAGAATTACTTCTCCTGCAATCCGAGTTTTTTCTCCAGATAGTGGATATTGGTGCCACCATTCTGGAAATGCTCGTCGTTCATGATGCGAATCTGCAGATCAACGTTGGTTTTGATGCCGTCGATAATCAGCTCCTGCAGCGCATTCTTCATGCGGGCAATCGCGACATCACGGTTTTCGCCATAGCAGATCAGCTTCCCGATCATGGAGTCATAGTACGGAGGCACGGTGTAGCCTGCGTAGATATGAGACTCCCAGCGCACGCCAAAACCGCCCGGCGCGTGGAAGCGGGTAATTTTACCCGGGCTCGGCAGGAAGGTATTCGGGTCTTCGGCGTTGATACGGCATTCCACCGCATGGCCTTTAACCACAACTTCTTCCTGCTTGATGGACAGCGGCTGCCCTGCAGCGATACGCAGCTGTTCTTTAATCAGGTCGACGCCGGTGATCATTTCGGTTACCGGATGTTCAACCTGAATACGGGTGTTCATTTCGATGAAATAGAACTCGCCGTTTTCGAACAGAAACTCAAAAGTACCCGCGCCGCGATAGCCGATATCGACGCACGCTTTGGAGCAACGCTCGCCGATATAGCGACGCAGTTCCGGCGTAATGCCCGGCGCTGGCGCCTCTTCGACCACTTTCTGGTGACGACGCTGCATGGAGCAGTCGCGCTCAGCCAGATAGATAGCGTTACCCTGGCCATCAGCCAGTACCTGGATCTCAATGTGACGAGGATTCTCCAGGTATTTCTCCATATACACCATGTCGTTGTTGAAAGCGGCTTTCGCTTCCGCTTTGGTCATGGAGATGGATTGCGCCAGCTCAGCATCGCTGCGCACGACGCGCATACCGCGACCGCCGCCGCCGCCTGAGGCTTTGATAATCACCGGGTAGCCAATGCGTTTTGCATGAGCGCGGTTAACGTCCATATCTTCGCCCAGCGGGCCGTCAGAACCCGGTACGGTCGGAACGCCGGCTTTCTTCATCGCGGTGATAGCCGACACTTTATCGCCCATCAGGCGGATGGTGTCAGCTTTCGGACCGATAAAGATAAAGCCGGAACGCTCAACCTGCTCAGCGAAGTTTGCGTTTTCGGACAAAAATCCGTAACCCGGGTGAATAGCCACCGCGCCGGTGATTTCAGCAGCGCTGATAATCGCCGGGATATTAAGGTAGCTTTTTACGGACGGCGCCGGGCCGATACAGACCGTCTCATCCGCTAACAATACGTGTTTTAAATCGCGATCCGCCGTTGAGTGCACAGCAACGGTCTTGATGCCCAGTTCTTTACAGGCACGCAGGATACGCAATGCAATCTCGCCGCGGTTGGCGATAACAATTTTATCCAGCATGTTCGCCTCGTTATTCGATGACGACCAGTGGCTCGTCAAATTCTACCGGTTGACCACTTTCGACCAGAATGGCTTTCACCACGCCGGATTTATCGGCTTCGATCTGGTTCATCATTTTCATGGCTTCAACGATGCACAGGGTATCGCCTGCGTTAACTTTCTGACCGATTTCGATGAAGGCTTTCGCGTCCGGGCTCGGGGTGCGGTAGAAAGTACCAACCATTGGGGAACGTACGATGTGGCCACTGATTTCCGCTGCCGCAGGGGCTTCCATTGCTGGCGTTGCCGCAGAGGCGACTGCGTTAGACAGCGCTGGCTGTTGCTGCATCATCGGTGCGGCATAAGCCTGTTGCATCACCGGGAAACCTGCGTTTGGCGCGGCACGGCTGATGCGTACAGACTCTTCGCCTTCAGAAATTTCCAGTTCGGAGATGCCTGATTCTTCAACCAGCTCGATCAGTTTTTTAATCTTACGAATATCCATGAGTGGGTTCCGTACTCTTTGTTTAGTGTGATTGTGACAGGCGTGTTAGCACCGTCTGTAAAGCATATGAATTACTGCTGTTGCAAGATGCCGCGCTTCTTCAGAAGCCGACAGGTTAAGCCTCCGATGCTCGAAAGCAAAAAGCGAAACTTATCGGCCAATATGCGGCTATCTTCTGCCATTCTCGGGTAAAAAACAAAATATACCTTCGATGCGCGATTGTCACCTTTTCGGGACTCAAAAAGCCCGTCAGGAAAACCAAAGTCGCACATTATAACGATTTCGTAGCAATTGGCAGCTAAATACTGGTCTTATCAGGGAAGATTATCAACCGCTATCGTGAAAAGAGTGGCGGTTGATAAAAGAACTGCGGGAAACTGCACATATCCGGAATTAGCGCCACCACTGGCGGAACTTCTTGTATCGCCATGCCAGAAGCAGGACCGCCAGCAGCGCATAAATTATCGGTTGCGGGGATAAAATCTTCACCGACCACAGGTAGTGGATGGGGGCGAGGATCGCGACAACATAGACGAAGTTATGCAATGTTTGCCAGCGACGCCCCAATTTTCGCTGCATCGCTTGCGTTGACGTCGCCGCCAGCGCCAGCAGAATCAGCCAGCTGATTAACCCCAGCGTCAGGTAGGGGCGGGTGAACACTTCTGTACCCAATAGCGTCAGATTGTTAATCCCAAGTTCGAGCAGCGTATAGCTGGTCAAATGCAGCGTTGCCCAGGCAAAGCACCATAAACCGAGTAAACGCCGGGTGCGTATCAATAACGGCTGTTTAGCGTAGCGCGCCAGCGGCGAAACAAGCAAGGTAGCCAGCAGGAATTTAAGAGCCATCCTACCGGTGAAGTGCTGGATATCCTTTGCCGGATCGGCGCTGAAATACCCTTGATGCCCGGCCCAAAACAGCCAGACAAAAGGCAAAAAGCCGGCAAGATGGAGAAGCGCTTTCAGCCAGGTTATCTGCTTTACAGTCAGGCGCACTAGTAATTCTCCCGCAGGTTCAGGCCCCGGTAGAGCGAGGCCACTTCCTCGGCATAGCCGTTGAAGAGCAACGTTGGCTGGCGTTTGACGTCGAGTACGCCGCCTGCGCCGATAAAGCGCTCGGTTGCCTGCGACCAGCGGGGATGATCGACATGCGGGTTGACGTTGGCGTAGAAGCCATATTCCTCAGGCCCGGCGAGGTTCCAGGTGGTGGGGGGACGTTCACGAGTCAGTTCGATACTGACGATCGACTTTATCCCTTTGAAACCGTACTTCCAGGGAACGGTGAGTCGAACCGGCGCGCCGTTTTGCGGGGGCAACGCTTTGCCATACACGCCGACGCTGAGCAGCGTCAGAGGATGCATGGCTTCATCGAGCCGCAGCCCTTCGACATAGGGATACGCCAGCCCGCCGCCGATAAAACGATCCTTCTGGCCCGGCATCTGTTCAGGCGCATAAAGCGTTTTAAACGCGACGTAGCGTGCATTGCTGGTGGGTTCGACCAGCGACAGCAGTTTATGTAGCGGGAAGCCGACCCACGGAATCACCATCGACCAGGCTTCGACGCAGCGCATGCGGTAAATTCTCTCCTCCAGCGGGAAGCGGCTGGTCAGGTCGTCATGATCGAGCGTGAGGGGTTTTGCCACTTCACCGCCGATCGTTAGCGTCCAGGGGTCAGTGCGCAGGCTTCCGGCATTTGCCGCCGGATCGGCTTTATCCAGGCCGAACTCATAAAAGTTGTTGTAGCCTGATACCTTATCTTCCGGCGTTAACGTGAGATTGTTTTGCCATTGCGCCGGTTTATCGAACGTCAGCGCTTTACCCGCCGGTGCCGGCGGGCGGTCGTTGCCTTTAAACCAATCCAGCAGGTCAGCTTGCGCGGAGGGGGAGAGGGAAAGGGCGGTCGCGCTAATCCCCAGCATTTTCAGGACCTGGCGACGTTGCAACATAAAAACGGATTCTGCCGTCACGTCGGCTTCCGTCAGTTTTTTGGGTTTCATGGCATCCTCCGTCATGCGTTTTTCTTAGCATGGCGGAGGCGCAGCGTTATTGCGAATATGTCACGAAAAATTGCAGATTAGGCGATTTTGACCAGCGTGCGGCCCTGAATTTTATTGCTCATGATCTTATCGGCAAACGCAGGGGCTTCCGCGAGGGTGATTTCCGTTGCGCTTTGCGCGTAGAAAGATTCCGGGAGATCGCGAACCAGCCGCTGCCAGGCCTCGGCCCGGCGCGCGGGAGGGGTCATCACCGAGTCAACGCCCTGCAGGCGCACGTTACGCAGAATAAAGGGCATCACGGTAGTGGGCAGAGCAAAGCCGCCTGCCAGACCGCAGGCGGCGACGCAGCCGCCGTAGTTCATCTGCGCCAGTACTTTTGCCAGCACTTTATCGCCAACGGTGTCAACGGCACCGGCCCACAGCTGTTTTTCCAGCGGCCGGGTTTCGGCGAACTCATCGCGGCTAAGAATGCGCTGAGCGCCGAGGTTTTTAAGATATTCATGCGTGCTTTCGCGCCCGGAAACCGCCGCCACCTTGTACCCGAGATGATGCAGCAAAGCGACCGCGGTGCTGCCGACGCCGCCGCTGGCCCCGGTGACCACCACTTCGCCGTCTTCAGGACGGATCCCGGCGTCTTCCAGCGCCATCACGCACAGCATCGCGGTGAAACCCGCGGTACCAATCACCATGGCTTTACGTCCATCCAGGCCTTGAGGCATCGCCACCAGCCAGTCGCCTTTAACGCGAGCGCGCTCCGCCAGACCGCCCCAGTGGTTTTCCCCCACGCCCCATCCGGTCAGCAGCACCTGCTGGCCGGCGTGGAAGCGAGGATCTTCGCTGCTGTGGACAAAACCGGCAAAATCGATGCCAGGAATCATCGGAAAGTTGCGGATAATTTTTCCTTTCCCGGTGATAGCCAGCGCATCTTTATAGTTGAGGCTGGACCATTGGACATCCACTGTCACATCGCCCTGTGGCAGCTGGCTGGCGTCAATGGTTTGCACCGAAGAGAGAGTTTTGCCATCCTGCTGTTCTAAGATTAAAGCCTGCATGCGCCGGTCCTCATAGGTTGGATGATTGGAAAATTTTTTCTGCAGACTATACTCGCTAACGGCATTATTACACCGACGTAACGCAATAAATTGCCAGATGCGCCAGCTTTGATAGTATGCGTCGCTCTTTAGAAAGTTAGTGCTTACTTTAGTTTAGGCGCCAGCACAGGAGCCCGGATGTTTATCGGGTAGTCATTCACACGCGGAGTTAACACAGGGATGCGATTAACGACGAAATTCTCAGCTTTTGTCACGTTGCTCACCGGCCTGACGATCTTTGTCACGCTGATTGGCGCTTCGCTGAGTTTTTATAACGGCATTCAGCTAAAAATGACTAACCGCGTTCAGGCGGTGGCGACGATGCTGGATAACCGTCTGGTCTCTATGTCCTTTGACCAGATTGAACCGCAGATGGATGAACTGATGACGCCGGTCGAAGCGGTGCGCGTTGATTTTCAGCTCAATGGCAAGTCGGTCTATAGCCATTCTCGCACCGATAACTATCGCCCTTTAGGCAGCAGCAAGCAGTTTCGCGCTATCACGGTCCCGTCGCTCAAACACCCAGGTATGGCTATCCATCTGGTATACCTGGATCCCATGGCCAATTACTTCCGTTCACTGCACGTCACCGCGCCGCTTTCCATCGCCATTGGTTTTATGGTGCTGATTATCTTTTTCTCCGTGCGCTGGATCCGTCGCCAACTGGCGGGCCAGGAGCTACTGGAGCTTCGCACTGCGCGTATTCTTAATGGCGAACGTGGACCGCAGGTGCGCGGATCGGTACACGAGTGGCCAGCGAACACCAGTAGCGCGCTGGATATGCTGCTATCCGAACTTCAGTTCGCCAGCGATCAGCGAAGCCGCATGGATACCCTGATTCGTTCCTATGTCGCGCAGGATTCAAAAACCGGGCTGAGTAACCGATTATTTTTTGATAACCAGCTATCGACGCTGCTTGAAGATCAGGAGAAGGTGGGGTCATACGGCATCGTTATGATGATCCGCCTGCCGGATTTCGACCTGCTTCGCGATAACTGGGGGCGCGCGGCGACCGAAGAGCATTACTTTACGCTGATCAACATGCTTTCCACTTTCATCATGCGTTACCCTGGCGCGCTGCTGGCTCGCTACCATCGCAGTGATTTTGCCGTCTTGCTTCCGCATCGTACGTTAAAAGAGGCGGACAGCATTGCCGGGTTGCTATTGAAAGCCATGGACGCTCTGCCGCCGACGCGCATTCTCGATCGCGACGATATGATGCATATCGGGATCTGTGCTTTCCGTAGCGGGCAAACGGCGGCTCAGGTGATGGAACATGCGGAAGCGGCTACGCGCAATGCGGTGCTGCAGGGCAGCAATAGCTGGGCTGTCTATGATGACTCTCTGCCGGAGAAAGGGCGTGGCAACGTGCGCTGGCGTACCCTTATCGAGCAGATGCTCAGCCGAGGCGGGCCGCGACTTTACCAGAAACCGGCGGTGACTCGCGACGGTCGCGTACATCATCGCGAGCTAATGTGCCGTCTGTATGATGGCAAGGAAGAGGTGATTGCGGCGGAATATATGCCGATGGTGCTGCAGTTTGGCCTGGCGGAAGAGTATGACCGCCTGCAAATTACGCGACTGCTGCCGTTTTTAGGCTTCTGGCCGGAAGAAAACCTCGCGCTGCAAGTGACGGTTGAGTCTTTAATCCGCCCCCGATTCCAGCGCTGGCTGCGCGATACTTTGATGCAATGCGAAAAATCGCACCGTCGACGTATTATTTTTGAACTTGCAGAGGCGGATGTTTGTCAATATATCGGCCGCCTGCAGCCGGTTATGCGGTTGGTTAACGCTTTAGGTATTCGGATCGCCGTTGTTCAGGCCGGTCTGACGCTGGTTGGAACTAGCTGGATCAAGCAGCTCGACGTTGAAGTGATTAAGCTGCATTCGGGGTTATCGCGCAATATAGAAAAACGCAGTGAAAATCAGCTGCTGGTCCAGAGCCTGGTTGAGGCCTGTAAAGGAATGCCGGTTCAGGTTTTCGCAACCGGCGTGCTCAGCCGAAGCGAGTGGCAGGTGCTGTCTCAATGCGGTGTTACCGGCGGTCAGGGGGAATTTTTTGCCGCCTCACAGCCACTTGACACAAATGTGAAAAAATATTCGCAAAGATACTCTGTTTGATCTGCCGTTTAGCGTGATTTCACGTAGAATAATGCGCGCCATAGTGATGGGGGTGTGCTTGTCTACCTGCCGGATTGTCGCAATGTAAATGCCAGTGAATGACCTTTGACAGGTTGCAGATTCAAGCGCGGAGCGCTGCTGAAGATTTCTGCGTCGGACGGACTCAGTCAAATTTGTAACAAAGGTAACGAACTGCACTAATTTTCACCGCAGCAGATGATTTTTGCGCCTTGTCGCTGCTGCGCGTGGTTGGTAAAGTAAGCGGATTTTGTTTTCCGCCCCAGCTTTCAGGATTATCCCTTAGTATGTTAAAAAAATTTCGTGGCATGTTTTCCAATGACCTGTCCATTGACCTGGGTACCGCGAATACCCTGATTTATGTAAAAGGACAAGGCATCGTATTGAATGAGCCTTCCGTTGTGGCCATTCGTCAGGATCGTGCCGGATCGCCGAAAAGCGTCGCCGCTGTGGGTCATGAAGCGAAGCAGATGCTTGGGCGTACACCGGGCAACATTGCAGCTATTCGCCCAATGAAAGACGGCGTTATCGCCGACTTCTTCGTTACCGAAAAAATGCTCCAGCACTTTATTAAACAGGTGCACAGCAACAGCTTTATGCGTCCGAGCCCGCGCGTGCTGGTCTGCGTACCGGTTGGCGCGACCCAGGTTGAGCGTCGCGCGATTCGCGAATCCGCACAGGGCGCTGGCGCCCGTGAAGTCTTCCTGATTGAAGAGCCGATGGCGGCTGCGATCGGCGCCGGTCTGCCGGTCTCCGAAGCAACGGGTTCGATGGTTGTGGATATCGGCGGCGGTACCACTGAAGTGGCGGTTATCTCTCTGAACGGTGTGGTTTACTCCTCCTCCGTCCGTATCGGCGGCGACCGTTTTGACGAAGCCGTCATTAATTATGTCCGTCGTAACTATGGTTCCCTGATCGGCGAAGCGACTGCAGAACGTATTAAGCACGAGATCGGTTCCGCTTATCCGGGTGATGAAGTTCGCGAAATCGAAGTTCGCGGGCGTAACCTTGCTGAAGGCGTGCCGCGCGGCTTTACGCTGAACTCTAACGAAATCCTCGAAGCGCTGCAGGAGCCGTTGACCGGCATCGTCAGCGCGGTGATGGTCGCGCTGGAACAGTGCCCGCCGGAACTGGCTTCCGATATCTCCGAACGCGGAATGGTTCTGACCGGCGGTGGCGCACTGTTGCGCAACCTTGACCGTCTGTTAATGGAAGAGACAGGAATACCTGTCGTAGTTGCAGAAGATCCACTGACCTGCGTCGCTCGTGGCGGCGGCAAGGCACTGGAAATGATCGATATGCACGGCGGCGACTTGTTCAGCGAAGAGTAGTCAGCCTGAGATCCGGGTAGCTGGCCTACGGCTGCCCCGATCTTAACTGACACGAGAATACGCATAGCCTATGAAGCCAATTTTTAGCCGTGGCCCGTCGCTACAGATTCGCCTTATTCTGGCGGTTTTGGTGGCGCTTGGCGTGATAATCGCCGACAGCCGCCTGGGTACGTTCAGCCAAATTCGAACGTACATGGATACTGCCGTCAGCCCTTTCTACTTTGTTTCTAATGGTCCACGGGAATTGCTGGATAGCGTTTCGCAAACGCTGGCCACCCGCGACCAGCTCGAACTGGAAAACCGCGCGTTGCGCCAGGAACTGTTGCTGAAGAACAGCGATCTGTTGATGCTGGGCCAGTACAAGCAGGAGAACGCGCGTCTGCGGGAACTGCTGGGCTCTCCGCTGCGTCAGGACGAGCAAAAAATGGTGACCCAGGTCATCTCAACGGTTAACGACCCCTATAGCGATCAGGTCGTTATCGATAAAGGCAGCGTTAACGGCGTTTATGAAGGCCAGCCGGTGATCAGCGATAAAGGCGTTGTGGGTCAGGTGGTGGCGGTGGCGAAACTGACCAGCCGCGTGCTGCTGATTTGCGATGCCACGCATGCGTTACCGATTCAGGTACTGCGTAACGATATTCGCGTGATTGCCGCAGGCAACGGCTGTACCGACGATTTGCAGCTGGAACATCTGCCGGCCAATACCGATATTCGCGTCGGCGACGTCCTGGTGACTTCGGGCCTCGGCGGCCGCTTCCCTGAAGGGTATCCGGTAGGGGTGGTTTCGTCCGTTAAGCTGGATACGCAGCGCGCGTATACGGTGATTCAGGCGCGTCCGACAGCCGGTCTGCAGCGCCTGCGTTACCTGCTGCTGCTATGGGGAGCCGATCGCAACGGCGCGAATCCGATGACGCCGGAAGAGGTTCATCGCGTAGCGAATGAACGCCTGATGCAGATGATGCCGCAGGTTCTGCCTGCGCCAGATGCGATGGGGCCGCAGATGCCGGCTCCGGCAACCGGTATGCCACAGCAGTCTCAGCCAGCGGGGGGGCAATAGTGGCAAGTTACCGTAGCCAGGGACGCTGGGTTATCTGGCTCTCGTTTCTTATCGCACTATTGCTGCAAATAATGCCCTGGCCGGCGGACATTAGCGTTTACCGGCCAAACTGGGTATTGCTTATCCTGTTGTACTGGATCCTCGCGCTGCCCCACCGGGTTAATGTCGGCACAGGCTTTGTGATGGGGGCGATCCTCGATCTCATCAGCGGCTCGACGCTTGGCGTTCGCGCACTATCATTAAGTATTGTGGCTTATCTGGTCGCGCTGAAATATCAGCTGTTCCGCAATCTGGCGCTCTGGCAACAGGCTCTGGTAGTCGTCATGTTATCCCTCTCCGTGGATATCATTGTTTTCTGGGCAGAGTTTTTAGTGATCAACGTCTCTTTCCGTCCGGAAGTGTTCTGGAGTAGTGTAGTAAACGGTGTGCTCTGGCCATGGATTTTCCTGCTGATGCGTAAAGTGCGCCAGCAGTTTGCGGTGCAATAAGGTTGATATGACGACTCTGTATCTTGCTTCAGGTTCTCCGCGTCGGCAGGAACTGCTGACTCAGCTTGGCCTCGCTTTTGAGCGCGTGGTTCCCGGTATTGAGGAACTGCGCCGCCCGCAGGAGAGCGCTCAGCAGTATGTGGTCCGTCTGGCGCGCGAAAAGGCGCAGGCTGGCGTCGCGCTGGCACCGCGCGATCTGCCCGTTTTGGGCGCGGATACCATTGTCATCCTGAACGGTGAAGTGCTGGAAAAACCGCGCGATGCCGGGCACGCCGCAGAAATGTTGCGCATGCTTTCCGGGAAAACCCATCAGGTGATGACCGCCGTGGCGCTGGCCGATAAGCAGCAGACGCTGGATTGCCTGGTGGTCACGGAGGTTACTTTCCGCGTGCTCTCAGTACAGGATATCGCCGATTATGTCGCCAGCGGCGAACCGTTAGATAAAGCAGGTGCATACGGTATTCAGGGGTTGGGTGGCTGTTTCGTCAGGAAGATAAATGGCAGCTATCACGCCGTAGTTGGCTTACCGCTAGTGGAAACGTATGAGTTGCTAAGTAACTTTAACTCACTGCGTGAAGAAAAGGGATAAAGATGACTGCTGAACTATTAGTTAACGTAACGCCATCAGAAACGCGCGTCGCTTACATTGATGGCGGTATTCTTCAGGAAATTCATATTGAGCGTGAAGCGCGACGCGGAATAGTAGGCAATATCTACAAGGGTCGTGTCAGTCGGGTGCTGCCGGGAATGCAGGCGGCTTTTGTAGATATTGGCCTGGATAAGGCCGCGTTTCTGCACGCTTCCGATATTATGCCGCATACCGAGTGCGTGGCGGGCGAAGAGCAAAAGCAGTTCGCCGTCCGCGATATCTCCGAGCTGGTGCGTCAGGGGCAGGATTTAATGGTGCAGGTGGTGAAAGATCCTCTCGGCACCAAAGGCGCTCGCCTGACCACCGATATCACCATTCCTTCTCGCTATCTGGTCTTTATGCCCGGGGCTTCGCACGTCGGCGTCTCTCAGCGTATTGAAAGCGAAGCGGAACGCGAACGCCTGAAAAAAGTGGTCTCTGAATACTGTGACGAACAGGGCGGATTCATTATCCGTACCGCGGCGGAAGGCGTTCATGAGCAGGAGATGGCCGCAGATGCCGCCTATCTCAAGCGCGTCTGGACAAAAGTGATGGAGCGCAAAAAGCGCCAGCAGACGCGTTATCAAATGTACGGTGAGCTGGCGCTGGCGCAGCGCGTGCTGCGTGATTTCGCCGATGCGCATCTTGACCGTATTCGCGTGGACTCCCGTCTGACCTACGAATCGCTGCTTGAGTTTACCGCCGAATATATTCCTGAGATGACCAGCAAGCTGGAGCATTACAGCGGCCGCCAGCCGATTTTCGATCTTTTCGACGTGGAAAACGAAATTCAGCGCGCGCTGGAGCGTAAAGTTGAGCTGAAATCAGGCGGTTATCTGATCATTGATCAAACGGAAGCGATGACCACCGTTGATATCAACACCGGCGCATTCGTCGGTCACCGTAATCTTGACGATACTATCTTTAATACCAATATTGAGGCGACCCAGGCGATTGCTCGTCAGCTACGGCTGCGCAATCTCGGCGGGATTATCATCATTGATTTCATTGATATGAACAATGAAGATCACCGTCGCCGGGTGCTGCACTCTCTTGAGCAGGCGCTGAGCAAAGACCGGGTTAAAACCAGCATTAACGGCTTTTCCCAGCTTGGACTGGTAGAGATGACCCGCAAGCGCACTCGTGAAAGCGTGGAGCACGTGCTGTGTAATGAGTGTCCTACCTGCCACGGGCGCGGTACGGTGAAAACGGTGGAAACGGTGTGCTATGAAATCATGCGCGAAATCGTGCGCGTGCATCACGCCTACGATTCCGACCGATTCCTGGTCTATGCTTCTCCTGCGGTAGCGGAAACGCTGAAAGGGGAAGAGTCGCACGCGCTGGCAGAAGTCGAGATCTTTGTCGGTAAGCAGGTCAAAGTACAAATTGAACCGCTCTATAATCAAGAGCAGTTTGATGTCGTAATGATGTAATCATCCGTTTGCTTGCTGATGTCGGGATAAAGAGGCGGGCGAAAGGATGACGCGTAACAGGCTGACAAGGAGAGATGCGTGAGGCGACTGCCCGGGATATTACTGCTCACCGCGGCAACATTGATTGTTGTCGTCGCACTGCTGGTGAGCGGTCTGCGTCTCGTTCTGCCGCAGTTGAACAGCTGGCGTCCACAGGTGCTGGAAAAAGTCTCCGCGATGGCCGGCGTGCCGGTCGATGCCTCAAACATTGTCGCCAGCTGGCAGACGTTTGGCCCGACGCTTGATGTCCGTGATGTTAAGGCCGGCCTGAATGACGGCGGTGAGCTTTCCGTCAAACGCGTCACTCTGGCACTCGACGTCTGGCAAAGCCTGCTGCATATGCGCTGGCAGTTTCGCGATCTAACCTTCTGGCAGCTGCAGATTCATACCAATACTCCTATTCAAACCAATAACGGCGGTGAAGGGCTGAAAACCGACCGTATCAGCGATCTTTTTCTCCGCCAGTTCGACCACTTTATCCTTCGCGATAGCCATCTGAGCTTCCTGACGATCTCGGGTCAGCGGGCAGAACTCTCGATCCCGCAGCTTACCTGGCTGAACGGTAAAAATCGCCATCGCGCTGAGGGGCAGCTTAGCCTTAGCAGCCTGACCGGCCAGCATGGCGTGATGCAGGTGCGCATGGACCTGCGCGATGAAGACGGCTTGCTCAATAAGGGGCGCGTCTGGCTTCAGGCCGATGATATCGACGTTAAGCCATGGCTTGGTCGCTGGATGCAGGACAACATCGCCCTGCAAAGCGCGCGGTTTAGCCTCGAAGGCTGGATGACTATCGATAAAGGCGACGTCGCCAGCGGGGATGTATGGCTGAAAAAAGGCGGCGCCAGCTGGCAGGGCGACAAAGATAAGCATCATCTCTCGGTTGATAATCTGACGGCGCACATCTATCGCGATAATCAAAGCTGGGGCTTTGACATCCCTGATACGCGCATTTCGATGGATAATAAACCCTGGCCGCGCGGCGCGCTGTCGATGGCGTGGATCCCGGCTCAGGATGTGGGTGGAAAAAATGGTCAACGCAGCGATGAGCTGCGCATTCGCGCCAGCAATCTTAACCTTAGCGGCCTGACCGGGCTGCAGCCGATGGCGGATAAACTGGCGCCGTCGCTGGGCGAAATCTGGCGTACGACGCAGCCGGACGGCAAAATTAACCTTCTGGCGCTGGATATTCCGCTGCAGATGGCGGAAAAAACGCGCTTTCAGGCGGACTGGAGCGACATGTCCTGGAAGCAGTGGAAGCTGCTGCCAGGAGCTGAGCATTTCTCCGGCAACATTGCCGGTAGCGTGGAAAACGGTACCCTGCATGCCCGCATGACGCAGGCGAGAATGCCCTATGAAACGGTCTTTCGCGCGCCGCTGGAGATCGCCCGGGGCGATGCGACCCTCAGTTGGGTGAAGAATGACAAAGGTTTTATGCTCGATGGTCGCGACATCGACGTACAGGCAACCGGCGTTCGCGCCCGCGGCGGGTTCCGCTATCTACAGCCGCAGGGTGATGAACCCTGGCTCGGTATTCTGGCCGGTATCAGTACCAACGACGGCGGTCAGGCATGGCGCTACTTCCCGGAAAATCTGATGGGCAAAGCGCTGGTGGATTACCTCAGCGGAGCGATTAAAGGCGGCCAGGCCACCGATGCCACGCTGGCTTATGGCGGCAACCCGCACCTTTTCCCGTATAAGCATAATGAGGGGCAATTCCAGGTTACGGTGCCGCTCAAGAACGCCACCTTTGCCTTTCAGCCTGACTGGCCTGCGCTAACCGGCCTGAATATCGACCTTAACTTTATCAATGACGGACTATGGATGAAGGCCGATAAGGCGATGCTCGGCAAAGTGACCGCCAGCAATCTCGACGCGGTAATTCCCGACTATTCGCGTGAAAAGTTATTAATTGATGCCGATGTTAACGGTCCGGGTAAAGAAGTTGGCCCTTATTTTAACGAGACGCCGCTGAAAGAGACGCTGGGGGCGGCGCTGGGTGAGCTTCAGTTGGACGGTGGTGTGAGCGCTCGCTTACATCTTGATATCCCCCTGGATGGCGAGATGACCACCGCTAAGGGTGATGTCCGGCTGAACAATAACAGCTTATTTATCAAGCCTATTGATACTACATTGCAGAACCTGAGCGGTAAATTCAGCTTCGTAAACGGCGACCTGAAAAGCGAACCGATGAGCGCGACCTGGTTTAATCAGCCGCTGAATATCGATTTCTCGACCACCGAAGGCGCGAAAGCATTCCTGGTAGACGTCGGGATGAACGCCAGCTGGCAGCCCGCGCGTACCGGTTTACTGCCGAAAGCCCTGGAAGGCACCCTGAGCGGCAGCGTGCCCTGGGACGGTAAAGTCGCGATTGAACTTCCGTATCGCGGTAGCGCGAGCTATAAGGTGGATGTTAACGCTGACCTGAAGAATGTAAGTAGTCACTTACCTGCGCCGGTCGATAAACAGGCCGGTGAGCCTTTGCCGGTAAACATTAAGGTTGATGGCGGCCTAAGCAGCTTTACTCTGGCTGGCTCCGTGGGGGCGAAAAATCATATCAATAGCCGCTGGCTGCTGGGTCATAAGCTGACTCTGGACCGCGCTATTTTAACCACTGACAGTAAAGCCGTGTCGCCGCTTCCCGAGCAGCCTGGCGTGGAGCTGAATATGCCGCCGATGGATGGCGCGCAGTGGCTTGCGCTGTTCCAGGGCGGCGCGGCCAATGACGTCAGCAGCAATATGGTTTTCCCCGAGCAGGTCACGCTGCGTACGCCGGTGTTAACGATGGCGGGCCAGAGCTGGAATAACGTCAGCCTTGTTTCCCAACCCGGCGCCGGAGGGACGAAGATTGAAGCCCAGGGGCGTGAAGTTAACGCCACCCTGACGATGCGCAAAAACGCGCCGTGGCTGGCAGCCATTCGCTATCTCTACTACAACCCCACTGCAGCGAAAAGCGGCGGGACGGAAAAAAGCAGCGGCCCTCTGGCTGACGCCAAAATTGATTTCCACGGCTGGCCGGACCTTCAGCTTCGCTGCGCCGAGTGCTGGCTGTGGGGGCAAAAATATGGTCGCATCGAAGGCGATTTTGATATCCGCGGCGATACCCTGACGCTGGCAAATGGCCTGGTGGATACCGGGTTTGGCCGCCTGACGACCGATGGCGTATGGGTAAGCGCGCCGACGGGCGTACGAACCTCTTTAAAAGGTAAACTGCACGGTAATAAAACCGATGATTTCGTCAACTTCTTCGGCGTGTCCACGCCGGTAAAAGGTTCTTCGTTTGATATTGATTATGACCTTCACTGGCGTGCGCCGCCGTGGCAGCCCGATGTTGCCTCGCTGAACGGGATCCTGAAAAGCCGTCTTGGGAAAGGCGAGTTTACCGATCTCAGCACCGGCCACGCCGGCCAGCTGCTGCGTTTGTTGAGCGTTGACGCGCTGCTTCGCAAGCTGCGTTTCGACTTTAGCGATACCTTCAGCGAAGGTTTCTACTTTGATTCCATTCGCAGTACGGCGTGGATTAAAGACGGCGTTCTGCATACCGACGATACGCTGGTTGATGGTCTGGAAGCGGATATCGCCATGAAGGGGTCGGTGGATCTTGTCCGCCGTCAGCTGGATATGCAGGCCGTGGTCGCGCCGGAAATTTCCGCGACCGTGGGCGTCGCCGCGGCCTTTGCCGTTAACCCGATAATCGGCGCCGCGGTCTTTGCCGCCAGTAAGGTGCTGGGGCCGCTGTGGAATAAGGTTTCAATTCTGCGCTATCGCATCACCGGTCCTATCGATCAGCCGCAAATTAACGAAGTGCTGCGCCAGGCGCGGAGCGACAAAAAGCAATGATTTGACGATTGTGCGTAATTACCGCACTCTCAATAGAGAGCCTATTTTATTTCCGCCCGAGAGGCGGCAACAAACGAGTAGCAAAACGATGAGTCTGAACCTGGTAAGTGAACAATTACTGTCGGCAAACGGCCTGAATCATCAGGATCTGTTTACCATTCTTGGCCAGCTGGCCGAGCGCCGTCTGGATTACGGCGATCTCTATTTTCAGTCGAGCTATCACGAGTCCTGGGTTCTTGAAGACAGCATCATTAAAGATGGTTCGTACAATATCGACCAGGGCGTCGGCGTCCGTGCGGTGAGCGGGGAAAAAACCGGCTTTGCCTATGCGGACCAGATTAGCCGACTGGCGCTGGAACAGAGCGCGCAGGCGGCGCGTACCATTGTACGCGACCACGGCGATGGTAAAGTTCATACCCTCGGCGGAGTGGAGTACAGCTCCCTCTATACCAGCATCGACCCGCTGCAAAGCATGAGTCGGGAAGAGAAGCTGGATATTCTGCGCCGGGTAGATAAAACCGCTCGCGCGGCCGATAAACGGGTGCAGGAAGTTTCCGCCAGCCTGACCGGCGTCTATGAGTTAATTCTTGTGGCCGCCACCGACGGCACGCTGGCGGCGGACGTGCGCCCGCTGGTTCGTCTTTCCGTCAGCGTGCTGGTGGAAGAGGATGGCAAACGCGAACGCGGCGCCAGCGGCGGCGGCGGTCGCTTTGGCTACGACTATTTCCTGGCCTCCCAGGATGGCGATGTGCGCGCGGATGTTTGGGCGAGAGAAGCCGTGCGTATGGCGCTGGTCAATCTGACCGCCGTCGCCGCGCCCGCCGGAATGCTGCCGGTCGTACTGGGCGCAGGCTGGCCTGGCGTGCTGCTTCATGAAGCCGTCGGTCACGGACTGGAAGGCGATTTTAACCGTCGGGGGACGTCGGTATTCAGCGGCCATATGGGTGAGCTGGTGGCCTCAGAGCTGTGCACCGTAGTGGATGATGGCACCATTGCCAACCGTCGCGGCTCCGTTGCCATTGATGACGAAGGTACCCCGGGTCAGTATAACGTTTTGATTGAAAACGGCATTCTCAAAGGCTATATGCAGGACAAGCTCAATGCCCGGCTGATGGGTGTGGCGCCAACCGGCAACGGTCGTCGCGAATCCTACGCGCATCTGCCTATGCCGCGTATGACCAACACCTACATGCTGGCGGGAAAATCCACGCCGCAGGAGATTATCGAATCGGTCGATTACGGCATCTACGCGCCGAACTTTGGCGGCGGTCAGGTGGATATCACCTCCGGCAAATTTGTCTTCTCCACGTCTGAAGCCTACCTGATTGAAAAAGGCAAAGTGACCAAAGCGGTGAAGGGGGCGACGCTTATCGGTTCAGGTATCGAAGCGATGCAGCAGATTTCGATGGTGGGGAACGATCTGAAGCTGGACAGCGGCGTCGGCGTTTGCGGCAAAGAGGGCCAGAGCGTACCGGTTGGCGTCGGTCAGCCAACGCTCAAAGTGGATAAACTCACCGTCGGCGGTACTGCCTGATACCTCTCAATGCGCTTTCGCTCGCGGCGAAAGCGCACATCACCTCCGCGGGGTCGCGATGAAAGCCGCGCGTCAGCAGCAGATAGTCGAGTTACTCAGTCAGCACCACACCCTAACTACTGAAGCGTTATCTCAGCTTCTGCAGGTCAGCATCGAGACCGTTCGTCGCGATTTGAGCGAGCTGCAGAAACAGGGGAGTATCCAGCGTAGCCACGGACAGGCGCGCGTTCTCCTGGGCGATAATCACAACGGCGAGAAGCCGTTTCATCGCCGCGTGAAAAGCCATTATGCCCATAAATCTGATATTGCCCGTACCGCGCTGGCGTGGATTGATGAAGGCATGACGATCGCGCTGGATGCCAGCTCAACCTGCTGGTTTCTGGCGCGTCAGCTACCGAATAGTAACCTGACGGTGTTTACCAACAGCCATCCGGTCTGCGTAGAGCTGGGCCGCCGTGAGCGGATCCAACTGATCAGCGCCGGTGGTCAGCTTCAGCGTCAATATGGCTATTACGTTAACCCTGCGCTGTTATCGCAGGTCAAATCGCTGGAGATCGATCTATTCATTTTTTCCTGCGAGGGGATCGATAACGACGGCGTGCTCTGGGATTCCAGCGCCAATAATGCCGCTTACAAATCGCTGCTGCTGAAACGGGCGGCACAGTCGCTATTGTTAATCGACAAAAGCAAATTTCATCGCTCCGGCGAGGTGCGCATCGGCAATCTCCGCGACGTGACGCAGATCATTTCCGATGCCGGGCCTGATAATACGTTATTACCCTTTTTCGCAGGCTCTGGCCGCTAGCGGGCTATCCCCCGACCGCGCATACCCTGGTAAATATTTGCCACCCCGACGAAATACTCAGTCAGATAATTAATGCATACCTGTACCTTCAGGGGCAGCTTATCTTTCTCGGTATATAGCGCGTACACCGGGCGCGGATCGGACTGGTAGCTCGGCAACAGAATCTCCAGTTCGCCGCGGTTGATCTCTTCGATCGCCCACATCAGCGGAACGTAAGCCACGCCGACGCCTGCCGTTAGCCAGCGCACCAGCGTCATCGGATCGTTAGTGACGAATCTGCCCTGAGGGATCAGCTTGGTTGAAATGCCTTCCGGGGCGATGATTTCAAATTCGTTATCCGGCCGGACGCTGTATTCCAGCCAGGAGTGGCTGGCGAGATCCGCCGGCTTTTCCGGACATCCGGCGTGCTGGAGATAGCTTTTCGCCGCGCAGAGCACCATTGGCATAGAGCCCAGACGGCGGGAAAAGAGGCTGGAGTCCTGCAGCGCTCCCACGCGAATCACCACGTCCAGACCGTCCGCGATTAGGTCCGGCGCCGGGATGCCGGTGACCAGGTTGATGGAGAGCCCCGGGTGCTCTTTGAGCATATCGGCCGTTATGCGAGCCAGGACATTCTGTGCCATAGTTGAAGAACAGCCGATGCGCAGCGTACCGATGGGCGTATTGTTAAACGCGTATAGCTGTTCATGGACATCCTGGACTTCGAACAGCATCCGCCGACAGCCTTGATAATATATTTTTCCCGCTTCGGTTAAGCCAAGACTGCGCGTACTGCGGTTGAGTAGCTTAACCTGCAGCTCATCTTCCAGTTTAGCTACCGTCTGGCTGATGGAAGAAACGCTCATCTGGAGCTGGCGGGCCGCGGCGGTAAAGGAACCTAATTCCACCACTCTGGCAAATACGGACATGCGTTTTAATCGTTCCATTATTCACTCTGGCTTAAAAGTGATTTAGATCACACATTATAGATAAGACCGCAATTGTTACGTTACTATATAGTTAGCTTAATAATAAACGCATCGCGCATATCACCTGTACGCTTCTTATCAAGGTCATCATGAGTCTGTTTCCTGTCATTGTGATTTTCGGCTTGTCGTTTCCGCCGATCTTCTTTGAGTTGCTATTGTCGCTAGCCATCTTTTGGCTGGTGCACCGCCTGCTGGTTCCGACCGGCATCTATGATTTTGTCTGGCATCCGGCACTGTTTAATACCGCGCTCTATTGCTGCCTGTTTTATCTGATATCGCGTTTGTTCGTTTGAGGTAGATGTGAAAACACTAACAAGAAATATCCTCCGTACCGCAATCACTGTGATACTGGTTATCCTGGCATTTGTGGCGATTTTTCGCGCATGGGTGTATTACACCGCCTCGCCCTGGACGCGCGATGCGCGCTTTAGTGCGGATATTGTGGCCATCGCTCCCGATGTTTCCGGCCTGATTTCGCAGGTGAATATCAAGGATAACCAACTGGTTAAGAAAGACCAGGTTTTGTTCGTCATTGACCAGCCGCGTTACCAGAAAGCCTTAGCTGAGGCTGAAGCCGATGTCTCCTATTACCAGACTCTGGCGCAGGAGAAGCGCGTTGAAGCCGGCCGTCGTAACCGCCTTGGCGTCCAGGCCATGTCCCGGGAGGAGATTGACCAGGCGAATAACGTTCTGCAAACCGTTGAGCATCAGTTGGCAAAAGCGACCGCGAGTCGCGATCTGGCGAAGCTTGATCTTGAACGCACGGTCATTCGCGCCCCGGCTGACGGCTGGGTGACGAACCTGAACGTCTACAGCGGCGAGTTTATCACCCGCGGTTCTACCGCGGTTGCGCTGGTCAAGCAGAATACCTTCTATGTGATGGCCTACCTGGAAGAGACCAAGCTTGAGGGCGTGCGCCCCGGCTTCCGCGCCGAAATTACCCCGCTGGGAAGCGTGCAAACTCTTAAAGGCACCGTCGACAGCATCGCTGCTGGGGTCACCAATGCCAGCAGCAGCAGCGATACGAAAGGGCTGGCCTCTATTGACTCTAATCTTGAATGGGTACGCCTGGCGCAGCGGGTGCCGGTACGTATTCACCTTGACCAGCAGCAGGGCAACCTCTGGCCGGCGGGGACGACCGCGACGGTGGTGATCACCGGTAAAGACGACCGCGATTCCAGCCGGACAAGTTTCTTCCAGAAACTGGCGATGCGCCTGCGTGAGTTCGGTTAATCGCCATGGGGATTTTCACCATCGAACCCCGGCATCTCCGCTTTGCCGTTAAATTAGCCTGTGCGGTAGTGCTGGCGTTATTCGTCGGTTTTCACTTTCAGCTGGAAACACCGCGCTGGGCGGTGCTTACCGCAGCCATCGTGGCCGCCGGCCCGGCGTTTGCCGCCGGCGGAGAGCCTTACTCCGGGGCTATCCGCTATCGCGGGATGCTGCGTATTGTCGGTACCTTTATCGGCTGTATCGCCGCGCTGGCGATTATCATCCTGATGATTCGCGCCCCGCTGCTGATGGTGCTGGTCTGCTGCCTGTGGGCAGGGTTCTGTACCTGGATCTCCTCGCTGGTGCGGGTTGAGAACTCCTATGCCTGGGGCCTGGCGGGCTATACCGCGCTTATCATTATTATCACTATCCACGAAGAGCCGATGCTGGCGCCGCAGTTCGCCGTCGAACGGTGCAGTGAAATTGTTGTTGGTATCGTCAGCGCCATCGTGGCCGACCTGCTATTTTCGCCGCGTTCGATTAAAAAAGAGATCGACCTTGAGCTGGATAACCTGCTGATCGATCAATACCGCCTGATGCAGCTTTGCGTGGCGTATGCCGATAAAGATGAAGTCGATAAGGCCTGGAGCGCGCTGGTTCGCCGCACCAACGGACTGGAAGGGATGCGCGGAAACTTAATTATGGAGTCTTCGCGCTGGGCAAAAGTGAACCAGCGGCTGAAGGCGATCAATACCCTCTCTCTGACCTTAATTACCCAAGCCTGTGAAACCTATTTGATTCAGAATACCCGGCCTGAGATGGTCACCGATGACTACCGCGAGCTGTTCGCTGAACCGGTTGAGACCGTGCAGGACGTGCACCGCCAGTTAAAGCGGATGCGCCGCTTTTTGACCTGGAAGGGAGAGCACAATACGCCGGTGACGATCTACAGCTGGGTCGGGGCCGCGACGCGCTATCTGCTTTTGAAGCGGGGCGTGGTCGGCAATACCAAAATCAGCCGTATTGAAGCGGAAGTGCTGCAAGGCGAAGTGGTGGTGAAGGCGGAATCCGCCGAGCGACACCATGCGATGGTCAACTTTTGGCGTACGTCTATCTCCTGTATCCTCGGTACGCTGTTCTGGCTGTGGACCGGCTGGACTTCAGGGAGCGGGGCGATGGTGATGATCGCGGTTGTTACGGCCTTAGCGATGCGTTTACCTAATCCGCGAATGGTGGCTATCGATTTCCTCTACGGCACGCTGGCGGCATTACCGCTGGGGGCGCTGTTTTTCCTCGTGATTATGCCCGCCACTCAGCAAAGTATGCTGCTGCTGTGCATCAGCCTGGCGGTGATGGCATTTTTTATCGGTATTGAGGTGCAAAAGCGGCGGTTGGGTTCGCTGGGGGCGCTGGCCAGCACCATTAATATTCTGGTGCTGGATAATCCGATGAAGTTTCAATTCAACCAATTTTTGGATAGCGCCTTAGGCCAGATCGTGGGGTGTTTCCTCGCGCTGATGGTGATCTTACTGGTTCGCGATAACTCTCAGGCTCGCACCGGTCGCGTGTTGCTCAACCAGTTTGTCTCGGCGGCGGTATCATCGCTGACCACCAATACGGCGCGACGCAAAGAAAACCATTTGCCGGCCCTGTATCGTCAGCTCTTTTTGTTGCTGAATAAATTCCCCGGCGATATCGCGCGCTTTCGTTTGGCGCTGACCCTGATTATTGCCCATCAGCGCCTGCGCGACGCGCCAGTACCGATAAATGACGACCTGTCGGTATTTCACCGGCAGCTGCGTCGTACGGCGGATCGCGTCATTTCCGCCAGCAGCGATGATAAGCGCCGCTACTATTTTGCCCGCCTGCTTGATGAGCTGGATATCTACCAGCAAAAATTACAGCTCTGGGAAGCCTCTCCGCAGGTGACCGAGCCGGTGCGAAGGCTGGTGGAGATGCTGCATAAGTACCAGCATGTATTAACCAATAGCTAGCCGCCAGAACCGACGCCTGAAGCGTCGGTTTTTTTATCGCTATACTTAATTGTCTGAGTATGAATTCCACCGTCAGAGTGGAACTACACGCCGGGATGACCGGGCTATGAAAAGTTGCAGGTGTGGACAGGATGCGGGCAATGGCTACCTATACCTTTGATTTTGATGAAATAGCTGAACAGCAGGATTTTTATCGTGAGTTTTCACGTACCTTTGGCTTAACGCGTGAGAAGGTGAACAACCTTGATTCGCTGTGGGAAGCGGTGACCGCCGGGCTACTGCCTCTGCCGCTGGAGATTGAGTTTATTCATTTAAGCGATAATCAGCGACGGCGCTTTGGCGCGATAATATTGCTATTTGATGAGGCGGAAGAAGAGCTGGAAGGGGAGCTTCGTTTTAATGTGCGGCAGCCATAAAAAAGCCCCCGACAGAGCGGGGGCAAGTCGTCGGATAAGACGACGAGGGTTTATTTGTACAGCTCAGCCGTAGCGTGCCAGTTATCGCCGGTACGGGCTTCAATAATACGGTAGCTGCTGGCGCCTTCTTTTTCAGCTTTAGCCGCCAGTTCCTGGCGCATATCCATCGGCGCGCTGCCTACCTGAGAAACGGAAACGGTGCCCATGGACTGCAGATTTTGCGCCTGTTCAGCGTTCACTTGATTAACGGCGGCGTTTGCGCCGAAAGAGAGAACGGAAGCCAGACCCAGGGATGCGATGATAATTGCGCTTTTCATAATTTTTTCTCCAACCTTATTATTTGCAGCGGCGGAAGGTTTTAATGAACCTGAGGCCGCTGGAGAGATTCTGTTTCAGTTAATGACCGACAATCGTTAAATCTTATTTATACAGTTCAGCCGTAGCGTGCCAGTGGTCACCGGTACGTGCTTCGATAATGCGATAAGAGGAAGCACCTTCTTCTTGCGCTTTCTTGTTCAGCATTTCGTGCATATCCATCGGGGAAGAACTTACCGCGCCGACGGAAACGGTGCCGATTGCCTGACGGCCTTGAGCCTGTTCGCTGTTAATGGAGTCAGCGGCGAAGGCGCCGAAAGACAGAACGGAAAGGATGCTTAATGCTGCTACAGTGGTTTTGATTTTCATGATGTTCACCTCGTCGAATCTTTTTGTTGGGGGTCTTTGTTTCGTGACCCTCATCACAAAATCAAGTATACACTAATCACTGAAAATATTAATACCTTGCTAATTGTTTTTCATGTAAATAATCACAAAGAAATGTCTTTTTTATAACGTATAAGAATTAGAAATGTCACAATTTCGCCAGGATAGGCAATATTGATTAATAAAATCATTACTTTATATGGGTTTGATCTTTTGTGCGCTTAAGCCGGTTTCATCACGTAAATGAATGTATAGAAGCGGAAAAACACACAAAATGTTAAAGAAATGATAATTTTTTGAAGAGATACCCTCTGGCGTTAACCAGAGGGAAGGGCATCAGAGTTCCTGTTCAAACAGGACGAGGATAGCGTCATGCAGCTCTTTAACGGTAAAACCCCTGGCCGGAGTGGTAAAGATAGTATCATCACCGGCAATGCTGCCGAGAATACCCTCGGCTTTGCCCAGGGAGTCCAGAAGCCGGGCGATCAGCTGTGCTGCGCCCGGGCTGGTATGAATAACCACGACCGAATCGTTATAGTCGATATCCAGCACCAGGTTTTTTAGCGGGCTGGAGGTCGTCGGGACGCCAAGCTCGGCGGGCAGGCAGTAAACCATTTCCATTTTGGCGTTACGCGTGCGTACGGCGCCAAACTTGGTGAGCATACGTGAGACTTTCGATTGGTTGATATTATCGAAGCCTTCCTCTTGCAGGGCCTGTACGATTTCACCTTGAGAGCTGAATTTTTCTTCTTTAAGCAGCGCTTTAAACGCCTTAACCAGTTCTTCTTGTTTTGCCGAACTACGCATAAGTCACCCAATTATGGTGGTAAAAACAACATCATTATGCATAAACATGCATTTTTATGCAAATAATCCGCGGGGAGAAGCGTAAATAATGTTATGAAGGGCGCATATTTTAGCAAAAAACCCTAATAAGGAACATGCTTTCGTCACGGGGCGCAAATTGCTACAAAAGTAAATGAAATGTTATTAAATGATGTTGTTCTGCTCACCGCGCTGGGTGTATTGTAACCAACAGTCGATCCGGTACTACGCTTTGCTGGATGGTCAGTCTCAGGGAGGAAAATGCGAAGCTGCTGCATCGCTGCGCACGACCACGCATTCTTCAGCCATAATTATTGTAATTGTTCATCTTGTGAATTAAGGTCCAGGCGACGGAGTAACGAAAGACTATTTTAACCATAATAAGGAGTTTAGGATGAAAGTTGCAGTCCTCGGCGCCGCTGGTGGAATTGGCCAGGCGCTTGCCCTACTACTTAAGACCCAACTGCCTTCAGGTTCAGAACTCTCGTTGTACGACATCGCTCCGGTAACGCCGGGCGTGGCGGTTGATCTTAGCCATATCCCTACCGATGTAAAAATCAAAGGTTTTTCCGGCGAAGACGCCACCCCTGCGCTGGAAGGAGCTGATGTGGTGCTGATATCCGCGGGCGTAGCGCGTAAGCCCGGTATGGATCGCTCCGATTTATTCAACGTTAATGCCGGTATTGTGAAAAATCTGGTACAGCAAATCGCCAAAACCTGCCCGCAGGCCTGCGTCGGGGTTATCACCAACCCGGTGAACACCACCGTGGCGATTGCCGCAGAAGTGCTGAAAAAAGCCGGTGTTTACGATAAGAACAAGCTGTTTGGCGTTACGACGCTGGATATTATCCGCTCGAATACCTTTGTCGCTGAACTGAAAGGCAAATCTTCGTCAGACGTTGAGGTTCCGGTGATTGGCGGCCACTCCGGTGTGACTATTCTTCCTTTATTGTCACAAATTCCGGGCGTCAGCTTCAGCGAGCAGGAAGTGGCGGATTTGACTAAACGCATTCAAAACGCCGGTACTGAAGTTGTTGAAGCAAAAGCCGGTGGCGGCTCAGCAACGCTATCAATGGGGCAGGCCGCCGCGCGGTTCGGTCTCTCTTTAGTTCGCGCCATGCAGGGAGAGAAAGGCGTGGTGGAATGCGCCTATGTTGAAGGTGATGGCCAATATGCCCGCTTCTTCTCGCAGCCGCTGCTGTTAGGTAAAAATGGCGTAGAGCAGCGTCAGTCTATCGGTAAACTGAGCGCGTTTGAGCAGCAGGCGCTGGAGGGGATGCTGGATACGTTGAAGAAAGATATCGCCCTTGGCGAAGATTTTGTGAATAAATAACGTTTCATAAAAAGAGAAGCCGGAGCCTGGGTTCCGGCTTTTTTATGCCTTTCTCCCGCCCCGGAATGACTCAACCTGCTGGTAAATCTGCTAAACTCCCCGCGTCTTGAGCGGCAACAAACGAGGACGTCGTGAAAAAAATTGAAAGAAAGCAGACCAGGGACCACATTACTCAAATGATCCGTTACGAGATCCTTTCCGGCAGTATGAAACCGGGGGATGAGCTCGCGCAGGAGAGTATTGCGGAACAGCTGGGGCTTTCTCGTATGCCGGTTCGTGAAGCGTTACAGGCCCTGGAGCAGGAAGGGTTTCTGGTGCGCTTGCCAAACCGCCATATGCAGGTCTCACGGCTGGAGCCTGACCACGTCAGCCACATTTTCCAGGCCATTGCGGCGATGGCAACAGCGCTTTTTTCACTGGTGCCCGCGGCAGCAGGCGAGTCGCTGGCTACCAGAGCGCGAGAGCT
Organism: Klebsiella sp. MBT K-1; assembly: GCF_002556465.1. Lineage (NCBI taxonomy): Bacteria > Pseudomonadati > Pseudomonadota > Gammaproteobacteria > Enterobacterales > Enterobacteriaceae > Klebsiella > Klebsiella sp. MBT K-1. The sequence goes on from NZ_PDEL01000027.1 coordinate 37,729, forward strand.
GGGGCATCCCGGTGAGAGGATACGGGAGCTGGCGTTTCATCAGGCGCTCATTTCTTATATTGATAACCGCTATCTGGAAAAGATTTATCAGCAGTTTTTAGATGGTTATATCGGCTATGTCATTCTGTATCTGAAAGAGGATAATCAGGAGTCGGCGCAAATACTCAGTTCTCTGATGGATGCTATCCAACAAGGCGATCGCGCCGAGATCGCGCAGGAAACGCAGCGTTATTTCCTCTCTCTGGCAGAAATAATGCGTCAACACATGAAGGATTGGGAAAGTGCAGAAGCCTCGATTAGGGAAAATTAAGCTTCTTTCAGCGAAAGAGCAGGTCGCGGCAGTATTACGTAAAGCGATACTGTCGCGAGATTTAGTTGAAGGGCAAGAAATTACCCTTGAAGGGATCGCCAGCATGGTTGGCGTATCCAGTATGCCCGTGCGTGAAGCATTTCAGATACTGGCTGCGGATGGGCTGATTAAAGTCCGCCCCAATAAAGGGGCGGTTGTGCTGGGGATTAACGAACAAACGATTCGCGAGCATTACGAGATTCGCGCGCTGCTGGAGAGTGAAGCGGTCGCTAAAGCTTCTCGCCCTGGGACGGACATTTCGCGCATTGCCGAAGTCCATTACGCTGCGGAAAAAGCGCTGGCGGAAAATAACTCAGCTGAATATTCTGACCTCAATCAGGCTTTTCATATGGAGATATGGAATGCGGCCGGAAACGGCAAAATGAAGCTGCTGCTCAGCAATATGTGGAACGGGCTCTCGATGGGGCATAAGGTCACCGAGGAGGAGTATGCGATCATTTCCATACGCGAGCATAAAGGGATTTTACAGGCCCTGGAGCAGCATAATGAAGCGCTGGCCCGTCAGCGAATGCGCGAGCATATCATCCGTTCGATGGAGAATATGCTGACGCGCTACGTCGGCGAGCCCTCGGCCTGACCTCACCGCCTGCACGATCGTTGCAGGCGTCTTACCTATTCACTCCATAAATTAATTCCTCTAAGTTACTGCTTTTGCGAGATTTTGATAAAGATCTCAATCCTGACGCTTTCGTGAAAAACGCATTGACTTACTCTTTGCGTGGGAATAATTTCCCTCTCGTCAATATTGGATACAATATCATATATCATTGATGGGATAATTATAAATATGGAACCGATTACCATTACTCTATGTTTGCTGGCGTTTGCTATCGCCATGTTTGTGTGGGAAAAAATACCGCTCGCGGTCACGTCTATGGTGGTTTGCGTCGCGCTGGTTCTCACCGGCGTCCTCAATCTCAAGCAGGCTTTCGCCGGCTTTATCGACACCAACGTCATTCTCTTCGTCGCCATGTTTATCGTCGGCGGGGCGCTATTTGAAACCGGGATGGCGAATAAAGTGGGGGGCGTGATTACGCGCTTCGCTAAAACGGAAAAGCAGCTGATTTTTACCATTATGGTCGTGGTTGGCGTGATGTCCGGTTTCCTCTCCAATACCGGTACCGCAGCCGTCCTGATCCCGGTCGTTATCGGCGTGGCGGCGAAATCAGGCTTTGCCCGTTCCCGACTGCTGATGCCGCTGGTTTTCGCCGCCGCGCTCGGCGGTAACCTGTCGTTGATTGGTGCGCCGGGCAACCTGATTGCGCAATCAGCCTTGCAGAACATTGGCAGCGGTTTTGGCTTTTTTGAATATGCCAAAGTGGGTTTACCGATGCTGGTTTGTGGCATGATTTACTTTCTGACCATCGGCTATAAATTCCTGCCCAACCACCCGAATAGTGGGGAAGTTGGCAGCATCGGCCAACAGCGCGATTACAGCCACGTTCCGCGCTGGAAGCAGATCCTCTCTTTGCTTGTTCTGATCGCCACGATCCTCGGCATGATTTTCGAAAAGCAGACCGGTGTGAGTCTTGCGGTAGCGGGCTGTATCGGCGCGCTGGTGCTGGTGGTTACCGGCGTGCTTACAGAAAAGCAGGCTTATAAAGCCATTGATTCACAAACTATTTTTATCTTCGGCGGCACTCTGGCGCTGGCGAAAGCGCTGGAAATGACCGGGGCGGGAAAACTGGTGGCGGATCACGTGATTGGCCTGCTGGGGCAAAACTCTTCGCCTTTTATGCTGCTGGTGGTGGTCTTTGCGCTGTCCGTCGTTATGACTAACTTCATGTCCAACACCGCCACCGTCGCGCTGCTGGTACCGGTGAGCCTGTCGATTGCGGCGGGCATGGGCGCCGACCCTCGCGCGGTGCTGATGGCGACGGTGATCGGCAGCTCTTGCGCCTACGCCACGCCAATCGGTATGCCTGCCAACATGATGGTGCTGTCGGCAGGCGGCTATAAGTTTGTTGACTACGCCAAATCCGGCATCCCACTGATTATCGTTTCCACCATTGTCAGCCTGATTCTGCTGCCAATCCTTTTCCCTTTTCATCCGTAATGAACGGAAGCTGTCCTGACTAAGGAGCCTTTATGAGCAAAAGTGAACAGATATCCCATATGACCAATATTATGGCCAAATTTGTGGGGTACACCGGCAAAGTCTTGCCTGATGACGTCACCGCAAAACTGGAAGATTTGCATAAAAAAGAGACCAGTAAACTGGCCGACGTCATCTTTACGACCATGATTGAGAACCAGCGTCTGGCAAAAGAACTGGATCGCCCTTCCTGCCAGGATACCGGCGTGATTCAGTTTCTGGTGGAGTGCGGGGCCAACTTCCCGCTGATCGGCGAACTGGAAGCGCTGCTGCGTGAAGCGGTGATCAAAGCGACCGTGGATTCCCCGCTGCGCCACAACAGCGTTGAGACTTTTGATGAATACAATACCGGTAAAAACGTGGGTAAAGGTACGCCGACGGTATTCTGGGAGATCGTTCCCAATTCTGACCAGTGCAGCATTTACACCTATATGGCGGGCGGCGGCTGTTCTCTGCCGGGGAAAGCGATGGTGCTGATGCCGGGCGCAGGTTATGAAGGCGTAACCCGCTTTGTGCTGGATGTGATGACCAGCTACGGCCTTAACGCCTGTCCGCCGCTACTGGTTGGCGTGGGCGTGGCGACCTCTGTTGAAACGGCGGCGCTGCTATCGAAAAAAGCGCTGATGCGTCCGATCGGTTCGCACAATGAGAATGAGCGTGCGGCTTCGCTGGAGAAAATGCTGGAGGACGGCATTAACAAAATTGGCCTTGGGCCGCAGGGGATGTCCGGTAATACCTCCGTCATGGGCGTGAATATTGAAAACACCGCGCGCCATCCCTCCACCATCGGTGTGGCGGTGAACGTCGGCTGCTGGTCGCACCGGAAAGGACATATCGTTTTTGATAAAGACCTGAACTACACCATTACGTCTCACAGCGGAGTGAATTTCTGATGACGAAAAAAATCCTGACTACGCCAATTAAAGATGAAGATTTAGCCGATATTAAAGCGGGCGATATTATTTATCTCAACGGTCATATTGTTACCTGTCGTGATGTGGCGCATCGTCGATTAATTGAAGGTGGGCGCGAATTACCTGTAGATGTTCGCGGCGGCGCTATTTTACACGCTGGCCCAATTGTCCGCCCAATTAAAGGCGAAGACGATAAATTTGAAATGGTCTCCGTTGGGCCAACCACCAGCATGCGCATGGAAAAATTCGAAAAAGAATTTATTGCGCATACCGGCGTGAAATTAATCGTTGGGAAAGGCGGCATGGGGAAAGGCACCGAAGAGGGCTGCGCGGAGCATAAAGCGCTGCACTGCGTATTCCCGGCCGGCTGCGCGGTAGTGGCCGCGGTGTGCGTGGAAGAGATCGAAGATGCGCAGTGGCGCGATCTGGGAATGCCGGAAACGCTATGGGTATGTCGGGTAAAAGAGTTTGGCCCGTTAATCGTTTCCATTGATACCCATGGAAATAACCTGTTCGAACAGAACAAAATTATTTTTAACCAGCGTAAAGAGATCGTCGCTGATGAAATATGCCAGCACGTAAGCTTTATCAAATAATCTGGGTTATATGAATTGCACGATAATGATGGCGATACGTTTATTGCGATAATAAACAGGGACTCTGGCCGGGGCGGTTCAGGGAAATCCACCCTTATTATTTTCGTTATAAATAACATCATTATCGTGCCTCCTGCTCGAAGGCTATTTTATGACTGATGCAGCACTGCTATTAGGTGAAGGCTTCACCCTGATGTTTCTCGGCATGGGGTTTGTGCTGGCGTTTCTGTTTGTGCTGATTTTCGCCATCCAGGGCATGTCCGCCGCCGTCAACCGCGTCTTCCCCGAACC
>NZ_PDEL01000028.1:0-34252 GCF_002556465.1 Klebsiella sp. MBT K-1
CTTTGAGTGCCCACACAGATTGTCTGATAAATTGTTAAAGAGCAGTGCAACGCGGCTTTCGCTCACCGTTGCGAGGTGGCGTATATTACGCTTTCCTCTTTCAGAGTCAACCCGTTATTTCAGGATTTTTTCTCTTCAACCGACCGGGTTGTTTGTGAAGTGATTCACATCTGCCGTGTCGATGGAGGCGCATTATAGGGAGTTCCCGAGCATCCGCAATAGTAAAATTGCAGAAAAATGACTGACTGCTGCATTCCCCAGCAAAACCCCTCTTTATACCCAGTTACGCACAGAATTATCCACAGATGACGAAAGGTGCCCCCTTATAAAGGCCATCTCTCTTCTCTATATAAGGTCTATATAAGGCGCGATCCGGGGGTAAAAAGAGAAAGATAAAAATTCGCGAGCGTTGCGCAAACGTTTTCGTTACAATGCCGCGCTATAACAAGGATGCCCGGTTGGGTGCGTTAGGTGAGTTTTTAGGCAAAAACTCACCTAACGCTCTCTGTAATATTCAAATCCTGGGGATTTAATACCATGCAACAACGTCGTCCAGTCCGCCGCGCCCTGCTCAGTGTTTCTGACAAGGCCGGTATCGTCGAATTCGCGCAGGCGCTTTCCGCTCGTGGTGTCGAGCTACTCTCTACGGGTGGTACCGCACGCCTGCTGGCTGAGAAAGGTCTGCCGGTGACCGAAGTCTCTGACTACACCGGTTTCCCGGAAATGATGGACGGACGCGTGAAGACTCTGCATCCGAAAGTTCACGGCGGCATTCTCGGCCGCCGCGGCCAGGATGACGGCATTATGCAACAGCACGGTATCGCCCCTATCGATATGGTGGTTGTTAACCTGTATCCGTTTGCTCAAACCGTGGCCCGCGAGGATTGCTCGCTGGAAGACGCGGTAGAGAACATTGATATCGGCGGCCCAACCATGGTTCGCTCGGCGGCGAAGAACCATAAAGATGTCGCCATTGTGGTGAAGAGCAGCGACTACGATGCCATTATTCAAGAGATGGATGCCAACGAAGGTTCCTTAACTCTCGATACCCGCTTCGACCTCGCCATTAAAGCATTCGAACACACCGCCGCCTACGACAGCATGATTGCCAACTACTTCGGCAGCATGGTTCCGGCCTATCACGGCGAGAGCAAAGAAGCCGCTGGCCGCTTCCCGCGCACCCTGAACCTGAACTTCATTAAGAAGCAGGATATGCGTTACGGTGAAAACAGCCACCAGCAGGCTGCCTTCTATATAGAAGAAGAAATCAAAGAAGCTTCCGTGGCGACCGCGCAGCAGGTTCAGGGCAAGGCCCTCTCTTATAACAACATCGCCGATACCGATGCGGCGCTGGAGTGTGTGAAAGAGTTTAGCGAGCCGGCCTGCGTTATCGTGAAGCACGCTAACCCGTGCGGCGTGGCGGTAAGCACCTCCCTTCTTGACGCCTACGACCGCGCGTATAAAACCGACCCGACCTCTGCCTTCGGCGGTATTATCGCCTTTAACCGCGAACTGGATGCCGAAACCGCGCAGGCCATCATCTCCCGCCAGTTTGTTGAAGTGATCATCGCGCCGACCGCGACGGAAGAAGCCCTGAAGATCACTGCCGCGAAACAGAACGTCCGCGTCCTGACCTGCGGTCAGTGGACGCAGCGCGTGCCGGGCCTGGACTTCAAACGCGTTAACGGCGGCCTGCTGGTTCAGGACCGCGACTTGGGTATGGTGACGGAAGGCGAACTGCGCGTGGTTTCCAAACGCCAGCCGACCGAGCAAGAGTTGCGTGACGCGCTGTTCTGCTGGAAAGTGGCGAAGTTCGTGAAGTCCAATGCCATCGTGTATGCCAAGGAGAACATGACCATCGGAATAGGCGCAGGCCAGATGAGCCGCGTTTACTCGGCCAAAATCGCCGGGATTAAAGCCGGTGATGAAGGTCTGGAAGTGAAAGGTTCGGCTATGGCCTCCGACGCCTTCTTCCCGTTCCGCGACGGTATTGATGCCGCCGCTGCCGTTGGCGTGAGCTGCGTCATTCAGCCTGGCGGTTCTATTCGCGACGAAGAGGTGATTGCCGCCGCCGATGAGCACGGCATCGCGATGATCTTCACCGATATGCGCCACTTCCGCCATTAATTTACGGAGCAGACGATGAAAGTATTAGTTATTGGCAACGGCGGGCGCGAGCACGCGCTGGCCTGGAAGGCCGCACAGTCACCGCTGGTTGATACCGTTTTTGTCGCCCCGGGTAACGCCGGTACCGCCCTGGAACCGGCGCTGCAGAACGTGGCTATCGGCGTCACCGATATTCCGGCGCTGCTGAGCTTTGCCCAGAACGAGAAGATTGACCTGACCATCGTTGGTCCGGAAGCGCCGCTGGTGATTGGCGTGGTAGATGCGTTCCGCGCCGCCGGGCTGAAAATCTTCGGTCCAACCGAAGGCGCAGCGCAGCTGGAAGGTTCCAAAGCCTTCACTAAAGATTTTCTCGCCCGTCATAAAATTCCGACGGCGGAGTATCAGAACTTTACAGAAATTGAGCCCGCTCTGGCGTACCTGCGTGAGAAAGGCGCGCCGATCGTCATTAAGGCCGACGGCCTGGCCGCTGGCAAGGGTGTGATTGTTGCCATGACGCAGGAAGAAGCGGAAGCCGCCGTTCACGACATGCTGGCAGGTAACGCCTTTGGCGACGCCGGACACCGCATCGTCATCGAAGAGTTTCTCGACGGCGAAGAAGCAAGCTTTATCGTGATGGTCGACGGCGAGCACGTCCTGCCGATGGCCACCAGCCAGGATCACAAACGCGTGGGCAATGGCGATACCGGCCCGAACACCGGCGGTATGGGCGCTTACTCTCCGGCACCGGTGGTAACCGATGAGGTTCACCAGCGCACCATGGAACGCATTATCTGGCCAACCGTTAAAGGTATGGCCGCGGAAGGGAACACCTACACCGGTTTCCTCTACGCGGGCCTGATGATCGACAAACAGGGTAATCCGAAGGTTATTGAGTTCAACTGCCGCTTTGGCGATCCGGAAACCCAGCCGATCATGCTGCGCATGAAATCGGATCTGGTGGATCTGTGCCTCGCCGCCTGCGACGGTAAGCTGAATGAGAAAACCTCCGAGTGGGACGAGCGCGCCTCGCTGGGCGTTGTAATCGCCGCCGGTGGCTATCCGGGCAACTACAGCACCGGCGATGAGATCCACGGCCTGCCGCTGGAAGAAGCGGCTGACGGTAAGGTCTTCCACGCCGGAACCAAACTTGCTGACGACGATCGCGTATTGACCAACGGCGGTCGGGTGCTGTGCGCTACCGCGCTGGGCCGCACCGTCGCTGAAGCGCAAAAGCACGCTTACGCCCTGATGAGCGATATCAGCTGGGACGGCAGCTTTAGCCGTAACGACATCGGCTGGCGCGCTATCGAACGTGAGCAAAACCGCTAACGGCTGAGCTTTGCCAGCAGCGTTTTGCGCGTAATGCCTAACCGACGGGCGGCTTCAGTTTTGTTGCCGCCCGTTCTTTCAAGTGCCGCCAGAATCGCTTCTTTCTCCACCTCCACCAGCGGTTGAATACTATCATCGCCGTGCGGCGCGTCCGCAACCGGCGTACCGGCAATCGCCAGCGGCAGCTCGCGTTCGGAGATGTACTCGCCGGTCAGCAGGACCACCGCCCGCTCCACCGCATTTTCCAGCTCGCGAATATTGCCCGGCCAGGCGTAGTGAATCAGCAAGTCCATCGCCTGTGGCGTAAACCCCTGTACCGCTTTGCGATTACGCTCGGCATACCGTTGCAGGAAATAGCGCGCCAGCGGGGGGATATCCTCCCTGCGATGACGCAGCGGCGGCATGTCGATAGTCACGACGTTCAGACGGTAGTAGAGATCCTGGCGAAAACGTCCGGCGCTGACCTCTTCGGCTAAATCCCGATGGGTGGCGGCAATCAGCCGTACGTCAACCGAAAGGGTCTGGTTGCTGCCCACGCGCTGCACTTCGCGCTCCTGAATCGCCCGCAGCAGGCGCACCTGCATCAACGGCGAAATGTCGCCTATCTCATCAAGGAACAGCGTACCGCCGTCCGCTTCAACGAAGCGCCCTTCTCGCCGTTTGTCCGCACCGGTAAACGCGCCCTTCTCATGGCCAAACAGCTCCGACTCCAGCAACGACTCGTTGAGCGCCGCACAGTTGAGGATCACCAGCGGCCTGCGGCTGCGAGCGCTGCTGGCGTGCAGCGCTCGCGCGACCAGCTCTTTCCCTGTGCCCGACTCGCCGTGAATTAATACCGTCGCATCGGAGGGCGCAACCAGGGCGATATTGTTCAGCAACGCCCGCATCGCCGGGCTATCCCCCACCATACCAAACTGGGCGGCGGGGGTCTCTGTGACGGGAGACTCGCTTAGCCGGGTGTGGGCCAACGCCTCGGATAGCGTCAGCTGCAGCTTGTCAAAGTCCAGCGGCTTAATAAGGTAGTCCAGCGCACCGGATTTCAGCGCCTCTACAGCGGTATCAACGCTGGAGTACGCGGTCATGATCAGAACGGGAATCGACGGATTGAAGGTTTTGATCTCTTTTAGCGTTTCGATGCCGTCCATCTCCGCCATGCGAATATCGCAAAGCACCAGATCAAAGACCTTCTCGCGCACCTTTTCCAGCGCCTGTAAGCCGTTGTTGGCCAGCGCAACCCGATAACCCCAGCCCCGCAACAGCGCCTGTAAGATAGTGCAGTGGCTAATGTCATCGTCCACCACCAGAATATCGACCTGCTCGCCACTCATCCTTGTTCATCCTTCTGTTGCCCATTAACCGGCAAATAGAACGTAAATAGCGCGCCCTTGCCGGGGGCGCTCTCGGCGTCAATTGTCCCGCCGTGCTGCTCAACGATGTTCTGCACCACCGCCAGGCCCAGCCCGGTGCCGTCGGCCTTGGTACTAAAGTACGGTGTGAAAATGGCCTGTAGCTGTTCCGCCGTCATTCCCTTGCCGCTGTCAGCAACGCTCACCTTGACTCGCCCATCGCCGCACTCCCTCACCGCCACCGTAATCACGCCCTCGCGGCCAATGGCATGGACAGCATTGAGATAAAGGTTAAGCAGCACCTGTTTCAAACGATCCGGATCGGCCTGGATGCGGCATAGCGCGGGCTGCGCGGTAAACGTCAGAGATATTGCCCGGCTGGCGGCATCCTGGCTAACCAGTTGAAGCGAATGCGTGATCACTTCATTTAAATCAACCGATTGATATTTTAAATGCGCCGGACGCACCAGTTCCAGCAGCTCGCTGACGACCCTGTTCAGGCGATCGGCTTCTCTGGCCATCACCAGAGCCAGCTGATGCGCTTCACCATCGGCTGGGGTTCGCTCGGCGAAATACTTGGCCAGCCCTTTTATGGATGATAGCGGGTTGCGGATTTCATGGGCGACCCCCGCGGCCAGATGACCGAGTGCCACCAGCTTTTCTTTTCGCGCCGTCGCCTCCTGCAGCTGCTTGCGTGAACGCTGATAGCGGCAGAACCAGAACTGCGCCAGCACCGTTGCTGCCATCACCACGCCTGCCGCGCAGAGCATAATGACCATATTGCGCAGGCCACGAGCATGGTCGGCATCCAGCTCGCGGGTATCAAAGGCAATAAAAATGACCTGGGGCGCCTGATTACGCAGATCGGCAGATTCGCGACGCATCATCATGCGCATATGATGCCCGCAGCCGTTAAGCGGGCGAAACTGACGATAAATCTCCAGCGCCGGCTCCGGTTGTTCGAGGCGGCGCCAGCGCTCCTCGCTACCGATATTCAGCTCCCGCAGGGTGCTGGCAGGATAGAGCGACTCACCGACCCGCCGCGGGTCGCTATGGGCGATAATTTTACCGTTCTCATCCGTCACCGCGAACCACAGCACGCCGGGCTGCCAGGCCATCTCCTCCAGCAGCGTCTGCAACTGGGAATGATGCATGCGCATTCCCATTCCGACCCGGGTTCCGGACTCAAGAGCGCGAATCAGCACGCTGCCTTTTTCCTGGATAGTCTGGCGTGCGGCTTCATTTTCACGGCCATAGTCACGCACGATTAAAGCGGAAAACAGGCATACCAGCAGCAAGATAAGGCCGGTTAACAACCAGCTCAGCCCAACGGCGACGGAATCCTTAGACAACCGCATCACGTTCATGACAACTCCCTTTCCTCAGACACCGCATAGCCCAGCAGAAATCATGCCACTATTCCGTCCCGTCTAACCTCTCCCTGGGCGCAAACCGGGAAGGCGATCGAGTAAAAATGACCCGCTGCGTCCTTTACCGCGAGTCATTTTTACTCGCTCCCGTCCGCTGAAAAGCATTCAACGCCCGATATCCTGCGGCCTTTCCACTCTGGCACGGAAGATGCAAATCACTGAGTAACCATAAGACAGGAGAATAAACTATGAAACGGAATAAAAAAATGACGCTGACGCTGATTGCCCTCGCCGCGCTGACTTTCGGCAGTAGCTCAGCCTGGGCAAGGCACCACTGGAATAACGGCAACGGTATGGGCCCCCAGGGCTATAACCAGCTGACGACCGACCAACAGGCCACTGCCCAGAAGCTGCATAATGATTTCTATGAACAAACCCGCGTTTTACGTCAGCAGCTCATATCAAAACGCTACGAATACAACGCGCTGTTAACCACGGATAAACCTGACAGCGCGAAAATCGAATCCGTCGCCCAGGAGATGGACGCTCTCGGTCAGAAGCTTGCCCAACAGCGGGTGAAGTTCGATCTCGCATTAGCGCAGGCGGGTATTCCTCGCGGCGAAGGTATGGGGTGTGGGGGCCGCGGTCATATGGGGATGAACCACTGGTAACACTGGTAAAGTTCAGAAGCTTTTTTCGGTCGGCTGCCAGGTACAGAAGTCTTCGTTTGCCACCAGCAGCAGCTGAGAGCCTTCCGGCGCTTCGAGCCATGCCACGCTCACCTCAACGGATGAGTGATTCTGGCGACGCTCAATATGCGCCAGCGCCAGCGTATCGAGGTCAGGCTTCACGGTCTGGCCTTCACAGGTCGTCACCGTCCTGTTGGCGTGCCAGCGCCCCTGCCGCAGCATAACGCGTCCCTGACGCAAGGCATCGCTGGTCTGGCGTATTTGCTCAGCGCGATAGCGGTATAGCGCGACCTGATCGCTGGAAAGCTGCTGCTTCTGGCCATCGATTTCACGCTGCATAAAGCTGAGCTCGCCCTGAGCATCAAAGCGGGCGCGAATATGTTCCGGCGGTTTGCCGTAGACGTTAAGTTCAATCAGCGCGAGCTGGCCATCCTGCCAGCGGTACTCGCTGGTCGAGGTATTACCATGACGCCATGGACTGAAGGCCGCAAGGAGATGGACCTCGCTGGCGGAATCTTTGCGCCAGATACGCATCGCCCCCTGGTTATCCGCATATCCGCTGGCGGTAAACGGCGGGAGAGAGGAATCATGGCTGCAGGCAGTGAGCAGCAATACGCCTACCAGCGCCAGCGTGCGGCGCCAGGTAGACAAAAGGGGCCGACAAGCCCCTTCGATAAAACTGTACACTGCCACGCGGTCTTACTTAACTGCGTCTTTCAGAGCTTTACCTGAAACAAATGCCGGTACGTTTGCTGCGGCGATTTTGATTTCATTACCGGTCTGCGGGTTGCGGCCAGTACGCTCAGCGCGGTGGTTCACTTTGAAGGTACCGAAACCAACCAGTTGAACAGCATCACCTTCTTTCAGAGACTCGGTAATTGCAGCCAGGGTAGATTCCAGGGCAGCTTTCGCCTGTGCTTTGGACAGGTCAGCTTTGTCCGCAATTACATCAATCAGTTGAGTCTTGTTCATAAGTTATCCTTACAATGTGTTTATCGCTTGCTAAGCATCGAGTGCGACGGAAATGCCTGAAAAGCACTCTCCTGCATACACGCACCGATAGCCACGTTTTTTCGCCCCCCAAATGTAGACCAGACGGGGGGCGGAATGGAAGCCTTCAGACGCTACAATTCAGGCGGTAAATCACGTTTTCTGGTCTCATTGCTGAAAATTTATACCAATATTGCTCTCGCCGGCCTCGCGAAGGTCTGCCCGTAGCCCTTTGATCAGTTCAATATCGCGTTCTTCGCAGTCGGCCAGAAGACGGAAAATCTCCCACTGAATATCCCACTCTTGTTCAACGGCCGGGTTTTCTTTGAGCTCTTCGTCGGTCATTTCGCGACCAGCCTGGGTCATTTCCAGCATCGCGACGGTGGTGATCGAACTCTTGCTGACTTCAATAGCATGTTCGAGCGTTTCGCCGCTAAGCCGCGAATGAATCAGTTCACTCAGTGCGACGCAGGCATCGATGGCCGGATAAACGCCGTACAGGTCGTAATCATCTGCGGCAGGAATCGCCTCTTCCAGCTTTTCCAGCTGGCTGTCGAAATTCACCTTCGCGTCTTTTACCGTCAGCGTTTCCCAGATCAGATCGAGGATACGGCGATAGAGCTGGCCATCGGCGAACTCAGTTTGCTGACAGAACATGGCGTAGTTGGGGTACATCCGCTCGCACAGGCAGGCCATAAAGGTCACGTGCTGCCAGCTTTCCAGCTTCTCCAGGCGCAGATGAATCGGGTTTTGTAACATGATGAAATCTCGAAGTCAGAAATTAGCCGCAGTGTACCTGAATCAGCCGTGATTTGCTTGCCAACGCACAAACGCCGGACGTCGGGACGCCACCGCATCAGCCCAGCGCGTCGGCTCAGGCAGGCGGTAGCCTTTCAGGCAGCGTTCTACCCACATCAGGGCGCTATCCAGGCCCACGCGGTGCCCGGTACTCACAAATAGGGGATTACAGCGCGTTTTACTGCGCAAAACCCACGCCAGCTGGTCGCCTTTATCCAGCAGTGGCGCCAGCGCGCCGGGCTCATCGCCCAGCGGCTCAAACTTACCGCACAGCCGTTTTTTTGCCACGCCGATAGTCGGCACATCCACCAGCAGGCCAAAATGGCTGGCGACGCCGAGGCGGCGCGGGTGGGAAATACCGTGGCCATCGACGAATAAGAGATCGGGTTTGTGCGAAAGCAGCTCCCACGCCGCCAGCAGCGCGGGAGTTTCGCGAAAGGAGAGGAAGCCGGGGATATAGGGCATTGTGGTCGCAACGCGCGCGACCTGATACTCCACCAGCTCCAGGGAGGGATAGCTCAGCAGTACCATCGCCGCCCGGGTCACCTCCCCCTCTTGCTCAAATCCAACATCCGCTCCGCCGATCAGCGTCGGCGGATCCTGTTCCAGCCGATCGCCTCGTTCAACCGATGCCGCCAGGCTGAGCTGCTGGGTGCGTAGCGATGATAAATCCATAATCACTCCTTAACGGTGGTATGGCGCTGACAACCGGTGCACAGCCTCCACAAATACGCCCGCGTGTTCCGGGTCGACATCCTGATGGATTCCGTGCCCGAGGTTAAAGACATGGCCTTCGCCCTGGCCAAACCCGGCGAGAATGGTCGCCACCTCTTCTTCGATGCGCGCCGGAGGGGCATACAGCATCGAGGGATCCATATTGCCCTGCAGGGCGACTTTATGGCCGACGCGACGCCGCGCATCGGCGATATCGGTAGTCCAGTCGAGCCCCAGCGCATCGCAGCCGGTTTCCGCCATCGCTTCCAGCCACTGCCCGCCGCCTTTGGTAAACAGCGTGATCGGCACGCGACGGCCATCGTTTTCACGCAGCAGACCATCAACGATTTTGTGCATGTAATAGAGCGAGAACTGCTGGTAATCCCGGCCGGTCAGCGCGCCGCCCCAGGTATCAAAAATCATCACCGACTGCGCGCCCGCTTTGATTTGCGCATTCAGATACAACGTGACGCTTTTCGCCAGCTTATCGAGCAGCGCATGCAGGGCCTGCGGTTCGGCGTACATCATCTTTTTGATCACCGTAAACGCTTTGCTGCTGCCGCCTTCAACCATATAGGTCGCCAGCGTCCACGGGCTGCCGGAAAAGCCAATCAGCGGCACTTCCCCCTTCAGCTCACGGCGAATCGTGCGCACGGCGTTCATCACGTAGCCAAGTTCATCTTCCGGGTCGGGAACCGGTAATTTATCGACATCCGCTTTACAGGTGACGGGCGAGGTAAAACGCGGCCCTTCCCCGGCTTCGAAATAGAGCCCCAGCCCCATGGCATCCGGGATAGTGAGAATGTCCGAGAAGAGGATAGCCGCATCCAGCTTATAGCGACGCAGCGGCTGCAGCGTGACCTCGCAGGCCAGCTCGGCGTTTTTACACAGCGACATAAAATCGCCCGCTTCGGCGCGGGTGGCTTTATATTCCGGTAAATAGCGGCCCGCCTGACGCATCATCCACACCGGGGTGACATCAACCGGCTGGCGTAGCAGCGCGCGCAGGTAACGATCGTTCTTCAGTTCGGTCATTTTTACATTCCTTTAGCGTTGATGCGCCAAGTGTAACATGTCACTCATACTCTGCCCGACACATCGCCACGGTATCTTCAATCAGGCGGCGCGCCACGGTGCCCGGCGGCGGCAAAAGCGGCAAATCGTCATAGCGATACCACCCCGCCTCCAGCAGCTCTTTCTTGTCGATGACAATCTCGCCGCTATCGTACTCGGCCATAAACGCGGTCATCAGCGATTGCGGGAACGGCCAGGGCTGAGAGGTCACGTAGCGCAGATTTTTCACTTTAATGCCGCTCTCTTCCATCACCTCGCGGGCAACGGTCTGCTCCAGGGTCTCACCCACTTCGACAAACCCGGCCAGCACCGTGTGCACGCCGTTGCGATGGCGGGTATGCTGCGCCAGCAGAATAGCGTCATCCCGACGGATGGCGACGATGATGCAGGGGGCGATTTGTGGGTAATAACGTTCGCGGCAGTGGCTGCACAGCATCGCCCATTCGGTTTTGCTGGGATGCATCGGATGGCCGCAGTAGCCGCAGAATTTGTGCGAGCGGTAGAACTCCGCCAGTTGGATCCCGCGTCCCGCCAGTTGAAAAAGGCCAGCATCCTGATCGAGCACCTGACGCAGCGATCCCATCTCATGCCGGCGATCCTGGCGTACCAGCCACACCGGCTCGCCCTGCCATTCTCCGATTCGCAGCGCGGGCTGGCCAGCAAGATTAAAATTTACCGCTTCGCCATAGGGTAATTCCCCGTCGGGCAACCATAATTTCTGTTCGTGGCTGACGATCCACCAGCCGCGATCTAATTTTTCAATAATACGATCCATATCTATTGCACTACCTTTATTTTACTGGCACTTTTAACATTAAATTTACATTTTGGTGAGCAACGTATTTCTCTTAAATCCTTGCGGAGTCAACCATGTTAAACCAGCTGGAAAACCTGACGGAACGTGTTGGAGGCAGCAATAAACTGGTCGATCGCTGGCTACAAGTACGTAAGCATTTGCTTGTGGCTTACTACAACCTGGTTGGCCTGAAGCCTGGCAAAGAATCCTTTATGCGGCTTAATGAGAAAGCGCTGGACGATTTTTGTCAAAGCCTGGTGGACTACCTCTCCTCCGGCCATTTTAATATTTATGAACGCTTTATCGGCGAATTGGAAGGCGATACGCCACTTTTAGCCGCCACGAAGATTTATCCACAGCTGCAGGCTAATACCCAGCAGATCATGGATTACTACGACTCCTGCCTCGAAAACGCCATCGATCACGATAACTACCTCGAGTTCCAGCAGGCGCTGTCGGATATCGGCGAAGCGCTGGAAGCGCGCTTTGCGCTGGAAGATAGCCTGATCGCCCTCGCCGTCGCCCACAGTCAAAAAGATAACGTCAGCGACAATATCGCGCCGACCGCTTGAGTTGTGAGCCATTAACGCGTAGTTTACATACATTCCCCCTCGCTGAGAGGGGATGTCATCTTGTCGGAGTGCCCATTTTCCACACTGGAAAAGGCTGAGACCGTTTATTCGGGATCCGCGGAACCTGATCAGGCTAATACCTGCGAAGGGAACAAGAGTAAACTGCGTTTAGCGTCAGCCTCTTCAGGGCCGATCGCATCTGTTACTCCATCCGTCGTCTGGCAAGCCATATCCTGTTTAACTGGAATGAGCTATGTCTACAACAAAACTCACGCGTCGAGAGCAACGCGAACACGCCCAGCGCTTTATCGACACGCTGGAAGGTACCGCATTTCCCAATTCGCAGCGCATCTATATCCACGGTTCGCGGGAAGATATTCGCGTCCCGATGCGCGAAATCCAGCTTAGCCCGACCCTTATCGGCGGCAGCAAAGATAATCCGCAATACGAAGCGAATGAAGCGATTCCGGTCTATGACACCTCCGGCCCCTACGGCGATCCGCACATCGCGATTAACGTTGAGCAGGGTCTGAAAAAACTGCGTCAGCCATGGATTGATGCGCGTCGCGATTGTGAAGAACTCAACGACCGCAGTTCGGCGTATACCAAACAGCGGCTGGCGGATGATGGCCTCAACGAGCTGCGCTTTACCGGCCTGCTCACCCCCAGGCGCGCCATGGTCGGGAAATGCGTGACTCAGCTGCACTACGCCCGGCAGGGGATTGTCACCCCGGAGATGGAGTTCATCGCCATTCGCGAAAATATGGGCCGCGAGCGTATTCGTGGCGAAGTGTTGCGCCGGCAGCATCCGGGCGTTGGGTTTGGCGCGCGGCTGCCGGAGAATATCACCCCGGAGTTTGTGCGCGCTGAAGTCGCCGCCGGGCGCGCGATTATCCCGGCCAATATAAATCATCCAGAATCCGAGCCGATGATTATTGGCCGCAACTTCCTCGTGAAGGTTAACGCCAATATCGGCAACTCGGCGGTCACCTCGTCGATAGAAGAAGAGGTCGAGAAGCTGGTGTGGGCGACGCGCTGGGGAGCGGATACGGTGATGGACCTTTCCACCGGCCGCTATATTCACGAGACCCGCGAGTGGATCCTGCGTAATAGCCCGGTACCGATCGGTACGGTGCCGATCTACCAGGCGCTGGAGAAGGTCAACGGGATTGCCGAAGATCTTACCTGGGAAGCTTTCCGCGATACGCTGCTCGAGCAGGCTGAGCAAGGGGTGGACTACTTTACCATCCACGCGGGCGTGCTGCTGCGCTACGTGCCGATGACCGCCAGGCGCCTGACCGGCATCGTCTCCCGCGGCGGCTCAATCATGGCGAAATGGTGCTTATCCCATCATCAAGAGAACTTTCTCTATCAGCATTTCCGCGAAATTTGCGAAATCTGCGCCGCCTATGACGTCTCGCTGTCATTGGGCGATGGCCTGCGTCCCGGCTCGATTCAGGATGCCAACGACGAAGCGCAGTTCGCCGAGCTGCACACCCTGGGCGAACTGACCAAAATCGCCTGGGAGTATGACGTGCAGGTAATGATCGAAGGCCCGGGCCATGTGCCGATGCAGATGATTCAGCGCAATATGACCGAAGAGCTGGAGCACTGCCACGAAGCGCCTTTCTACACCTTAGGGCCGCTCACCACCGATATCGCACCGGGCTACGACCACTTCACTTCGGGTATCGGCGCCGCCATGATCGGCTGGTTCGGCTGCGCGATGCTCTGCTACGTGACGCCAAAAGAGCACCTCGGCCTGCCGAATAAAGAAGACGTTAAGCAGGGACTGATTACCTACAAAATCGCCGCCCACGCCGCCGACCTCGCCAAAGGCCATCCCGGCGCGCAGATCCGCGATAACGCCATGTCGAAAGCACGCTTCGAGTTCCGCTGGGAAGACCAGTTCAACCTGGCGCTCGACCCGTTCACCGCTCGCGCTTACCACGACGAAACCCTGCCGCAGGAGTCCGGCAAAGTCGCCCACTTCTGCTCCATGTGCGGTCCCAAATTTTGTTCAATGAAGATAAGCCAGGAAGTTCGCGACTATGCCGCCGCACAGACCATCGAAGTGGGGATGGCCGATATGTCGGATACCTTTCGCGCCCGCGGCGGCGAGATCTACCTGAAAAAGGAGGAAGCCTGATGTATCAACCCGATTTTCCCGCAGTTCCTTTCCGCCTGGGGCTTTATCCGGTCGTCGATAGCGTTGCGTGGATCGAACGCTTGCTGGACGCGGGCGTTCGCACTATCCAGCTGCGTATCAAGGATAAACGCGATAGCGAAGTCGAAGACGATGTGGTTGCCGCGATCGCGCTGGGGCGCAAATATGATGCGCGGCTGTTTATTAATGATTACTGGCGCCTGGCCATCAAACATCAGGCCTATGGCGTGCATTTAGGCCAGGAGGATCTGGAAACCACCGATCTCAGCGCCATCCGCAACGCCGGGCTGCGCCTGGGGGTTTCCACGCATGACGATATGGAAATTGATATCGCGCTGGCGGCTCGTCCCTCTTACATCGCCCTTGGGCACGTTTTTCCAACGCAAACCAAGCAGATGCCCTCCGCCCCCCAGGGACTGGAGCAGCTCGCGCAGCATATTCAGCGTCTGGGCGATTATCCGACCGTGGCGATTGGCGGCATCAGCCTTGAACGCGCCCCGGCGGTACTGGCGACCGGCGTCGGCAGCGTTGCGGTGGTCAGCGCCATTACTCAGGCGGCCGACTGGCGACAGGCAACGGCTCGGCTGCTCGAGATAGCGGGAGCCGGTGATGAATGACAGCGATTTTATGCGCTATAGCCGCCAGCTGCTGCTGGAGGATATCGCCATTGAAGGCCAGCAAAAGCTGCTGGCCAGCCGGGTGCTGCTCGTGGGTCTCGGCGGGCTGGGCTCTCCCGCCGCGCTCTATCTGGCCGGGGCCGGCGTCGGCACGCTGGTGCTGGCCGACGATGACGACGTGCACGTCAGCAACCTGCAGCGGCAAATTTTGTTCACCAGCGATGATATCTCGCGCTCCAAAGCCGCTGCCGCCAGGGCCCGGCTGGCTCGCCTTAATCCGCAGATTGAGCTGATTGCGCTGAAGCAGCGTTTAGGCGGAGAGGCCCTGCAGGATGAAGTGGCGAAGGCCGATGTGGTACTGGATTGCACCGATAACATGGCGACCCGACAGGCGATCAATGCCGCCTGCGTCGCGCTTCAAACCCCGCTGATTACCGCCAGCGCCGTCGGGCTGGGGGGCCAGTTGATGGTACTGACGCCGCCGTGGGACCAGGGCTGCTATCGCTGCCTGTGGCCGGACGCTAACGAGCCCGAACGCAACTGCCGTACGGCGGGCATCATCGGCCCGGTGGTCGGCATGATGGGCACGTTACAGGCGCTGGAGGCCATCAAGCTGCTCGCCGGCATGGCCACGCCGCGTAACGCTCTGCGCCTGTTCGATGCCCGCACCAGCAGCTGGCGCACTCTCGCGCTCCAGCGGGCTCAGGGTTGTCCGGTCTGTGGAGGGCAGCATGCAGGTGTGGTTTAACGATGAACCGTTGCAGTGCGCCGAAGCGACCTCCGTCGCCGCTCTGCTCACGCAGCTGGAACAGCAGCAGCCGGGCGTCGCGTTGGCGCTCAATCAATGCATCCTACCGCGTGAACGGTGGGAAGATCATCTTTTGCAGGAAGGCGACCAAATCCTGCTTTTTCAGGTTATTGCTGGAGGCTGATATGTTACGTATTGCGGATAAAACGTTTGAGTCCCATCTTTTCACCGGCACCGGTAAATTCGCTGCCCCCGACGTCATGGTGGAGGCCATTCGCGCCTCCGGCAGCCAGCTGGTAACGCTGGCGATGAAGCGCGTCGATCTTCGTCAGCATAATGACGCGATCCTCGCGCCGCTGTTGGCGGCTGGCGTTAGCCTGCTGCCCAACACCTCCGGCGCCAAAACGGCGGAAGAAGCGGTCTTTGCCGCCCGTCTGGCGCGGGAAGCGCTGGGTACTCACTGGCTGAAACTGGAAATTCACCCGGACGCCCGCTGGCTGCTCCCCGACCCGATTGAAACGCTGAAAGCGGCGGAAATTCTGGTACGGGAAGGCTTCGTGGTGCTGCCCTACTGCGGCGCCGATCCGGTGCTGTGCAAACGTCTGGAAGAAGCGGGCTGCGCGGCGGTGATGCCGCTCGGCGCGCCAATTGGCTCCAATCAGGGACTGGAAACCAAAGCGATGCTGGAAATTATTATCGAGCAGGCCACGGTCCCGGTGGTCGTTGATGCGGGTATAGGCGTACCGAGCCACGCGGCGCAGGCGCTGGAAATGGGCGCTGACGCGGTACTGGTGAATACCGCCATCGCCGTGGCCGACGATCCGGTAACCATGGCCCGCGCCTTCCGCTTAGCGATCGATGCCGGATTGCTGGCGCGGCAGGCTGGCCCGGGCGCGCGCAGCACGCAGGCGCAGGCCACCAGCCCGCTGACCGGCTTTCTGGAGGCGCGGGTATGAACACCTTCACTGACCGTTGGCGGCAGCTGGACTGGGACGACATTCGCCTGCGGATCAACGGGAAAACTCCCGCCGACGTTGAACGCGCCCTGGCGGCCAAACAGCTTAGCCGCGACGATATGATGGCCCTGCTCTCGCCCGCCGCCGCGGATTATCTGGAGCCTCTGGCCCAGCGCGCCCAGCGCCTGACTCGCCAGCGCTTTGGCAATACCGTCAGCTTTTATGTCCCGCTGTATCTCTCGAATCTGTGCGCCAACGACTGTACCTACTGCGGTTTCTCAATGAGTAACCGCATCAAGCGCAAGACCCTGGATGAAACGGAAATTGCCCGTGAATGCGCGGCGATCCGCGCAATGGGCTTTGAGCATCTGCTGCTGGTCACCGGCGAACATCAGGGCAAAGTCGGCATGGACTATTTTCGTCAACATCTGCCCGCGATTCGCCGCCAGTTCGCCTCGCTGCAGATGGAGGTTCAGCCGCTGGCGATGGAAGAGTACGCCGAGCTGAAAACCCTCGGCCTGGACGGAGTGATGGTCTATCAGGAGACCTATCATGAAAGCATGTATGCGAAACATCATCTGAAAGGGAAAAAGCAGGACTTTTTCTGGCGGCTGGATACGCCGGACAGGCTCGGACAGGCGGGGATTGATAAAATTGGCCTTGGCGCATTAATTGGCCTCTCCGACAGCTGGCGGGTGGATTGCTTTATGGTGGCGGAACATCTGCTGTGGCTCCAGCAGCACCACTGGCGAAGCCGCTACTCCATCTCCTTTCCGCGGCTGCGCCCTTGCGCCGGGGGAATCGAGCCCGCCTCTTTAATGGATGAACGACAGCTGGTGCAGACCATCTGCGCTTTCCGCCTGCTGGCTCCGGAAGTGGAGCTCTCGCTCTCCACCCGCGAATCCCCCTGGTTCCGCGATCGGGTGATCCCGCTGGCCATCAACAACGTCAGCGCATTTTCGAAAACCCAGCCCGGCGGATATGCCGATAACCATCCTGAGCTGGAGCAGTTCGCGCCTCATGATGACCGTCGCCCGGAAGAGGTCGCCCGCGCGCTGGTGGCCAGCGGGCTGCAGCCGGTATGGAAGGATTGGGATAGCTGGCTGGGACGCGCTTCCCAGTCGTCATGATGAAGAATGTCATTTCTTAAATGTTCTTCGCGCACGATCGTAATAAGAGAAACGGAAGATTGTGGTTATATTTCCGTTTCTCTATTCTGCCCTCGTCAGCAACGGATGCTGTCCAGGGCGAATAATAGCTCTTCCTCATTTCGCCCTGCTCCATCTCTGCGCCGCAAGGGTAATTCTATTAATATCGAATATTAATCAGCCCATATCACAACGTCAGAGTTATAATTATCGGAGTTTTATCTGATTCGCTCAGCAGGCATGCTGGCTAAACCTGCGTCTTCACCCACGGTTTAACGCTTCTGGAACGATTTACGACTCATGGCTCGTCATAATAGAAAGCTCTCTTTCACCACGCCGATCGTCATCGGGTTTGCGGGTATTTTAATCAGCTTCCTGCTTATCGCGGTGTTTGCCACGATGACCCAGAGGAAAGATTTTCTCGAAGATTATCATCACATTAACCGCAACTTTACCCACAATATGGCGACCAACTACACGGAGACGCTGCTGCGGGGCAACGATTTTATCCTCACCCGCGCCACGACGTTCTTTGCGCGTAATGACGAGCTGAACAATGCGGTGAACGTTAATCCTGAAAAGGGCCTGATGCAGTTGATGCAGCTGCAAAATATGATGCAGACCGTTTCGTCCATCTCGCTGGCGGATACCAACGGGCACTATCTGCGCGCGCCCGAAGTCCTTGAGACCGAAGACAGCCAGTCCTTCGATGCCAAATCGAGACCATGGTTTATTAAGCAAGCGCAAGCCAGTACCTTCAGCCTGTATACCAGCCCGTACATCGACTACTTCACGCATCATCCGACCATTACCCTCTATAAACCCATTATTTCCCCGGAAGGGCGGCTGAAGGGCAGCCTCGCTTTTCATCTCGATCTGACCTCAATGGGCTACGCGTTACGGCAAATGGTCGCCCCGGTTCAGGGGGAATTTTTTGTGGTGCAACGCGATGGTAAAGTCGTTCTCCATCCCGACCCTGGCGCCTTATTCAAACCCTACGTCAGTGAAGCCTTGATGGACAGAATGACCAGCGGTGAAGGCCAGCTTTATGACGCGGTGACCGACGGCTGGTACTATTACTATTCCTTTACCAACCCCGACTGGTTTGTCATTTATCGGGTCGATAACTCGACGCTGGTCAACTTAACGCGCCATGAAACGGATATCGTTGCCTGGAGCTTTGCCCTGGCCGCGATCGTCATCGTGCTGTTTGGCCTGTATCTACGCCATGCTTCACGTACGGTGTTAATGAACATCATCAACGCCATTAAAACCGGAGATGTTCAGCGCGCCCCGCGCCTGGAAGCGATGCTCAGCAAAGCCATCGAGAGCAATAAGCAGCGTGAGTTAACCTATGTTCGCCAGGCGACCATCGATGCATTAACCGGCTGCAAAAACCGACGCGCCTTCGATAGCGATATCGCCGCGCTGATGAACGATCATCACCCTTTCGCTCTCGCACTGGTTGATATTGATAACTTCAAAACGATAAACGACACCTGGGGTCATCTCAACGGTGATATCGTTCTACGCAACGTCGCCCGCGAAGGGCTGCAGATCCTCCAGCCCCTGCAAATTTCACTTTACCGCTACGGCGGCGAAGAGTTTGCGGTGATATTTTCCGACGAGCATATTGATAACGCTCTGGTGCTGCTGGAAAGCTGGAGAGCCAGCGTCGCGCAGCGCTCCTGGCGTGAAGAAGGATTGACCGTCACCTTTAGCGCAGGCCTGGGCGAATGGAATATGGAGCCCCTGGAGCAGCTTGTCGTGCGCGTTGATGAAGCGCTTTATAAAGCCAAGCAGCAGGGCAAGAATCGTATCGTTCGTACCTAAGAGAGCCCGTTGCTATAGGCCCGGCCGCGCGGGCTTTTACCGTTTTCAACCCCAAATCCGAAACCGGTTTCATTATTTTGTGATGACTTACACACAATCGCCGTAAAGCGGTTGTCCCACCCGCCAGCCCGCGATAAAGATGGTACATCAAGGAACATAAGGGCCATCAATTATGAAGAATATCGTTTTATGCTGTGCCGCAGGTATGTCCACCAGCATGCTGGTTCAACGAATGCAGGCCGCTGCGCAACAAAAAGGCGTGGAAGTCTCGATCAAAGCCGTACCGGTTGCCGAGTTTAAAGATAATCTTGCGGCTGCCGATATTATCCTGCTCGGTCCTCAGGTGAAGTACGAGCAAGCCAAGCTACAGGCTATGGCCGACCCGTTTGGGAAAAAAGTCGCCGTTATCGATATGATGGATTACGGCATGATGAAAGGCGATGCCGTGCTTGATAAAGCCCTGAAGTTGATGGAGTAAGAGATGGAAGATTTAGAAACGATCATCATGGAGCTGCTGGTTAACGCCGGTTCAGCGCGCAGCTCGGCTTTAACCGCTCTGCAGCTGGCGCGTAAAGGCGATTTTGCCGCCGCCGAACAGGCGATGACGGAATCCCACGAATTCGTCAAGCATGCGCACAAAATCCAGACCCAGCTGATTGGCATGGATGAAGGCAGCGGCAAGCTTCCGGTTAACCTGATTACCGTACACTCTCAGGATCACCTGATGAACGCGATGGTCATTCAGGATCTAGCAACCGACATGATTGAACTCTATCGCCGAATTCCGCTCGCCCAATAACGTCAACAGGCGCCGCTACCGGCGCCTGAATCCTCTCTTAAAGAAATCCGTACATTGCCGCAAACACCCAACCAAAGACGCAAGAGACGCTGACGCCAATAAGTCCGGGCAGAATAAAGCTATGGTTAATCACAAAGCGGCCGATATGCGTCGTACCTGAGCGATCGAACTGAATCGCCGCCAGATCGCTTGGGTAGGTCGGCAGAATATAGTAACCGTAGCAGGCTGGCGCGGAAGCGACGATGTAGGCCGGGTCGACGCCAATCGCCAACGCCACCGGGACAATCGCCGCCAGGGCAGCCGCCTGGGAGTTAACAAACTTCGATACCAGCAGCAGAACGATGGCGTAGGCCCACGGGTACTCCTTCACCATCTCCCCGAGCACGCCTTTAATCTCGGTCATATGCGCGCCGAACATGGTCTCCGCCATCCACGCGATGCCGTATACGGCCACGATAGCGATCATGCCGGAACGGAAAACCTCATTTTTGGAAATCGAAGCCGGGTTGGTTTTCGTAATAATGATGATGAGCGCTCCGGAGAGCAGCATAAACATCTGGATCACCAGCACCATCGACAGCGCTTTACCGTCGACAACCGGACGCAGTTCGGAGAAGGCGCCGAGTAAGGCAACCACCGCTATCGAGGCCAGAAAAATCCACATCGCGATCCAGTTACTGGTCGGAAGCTTCTTATCCAGCAACGTGGCCGTGTCGCCATAAACGTAGTGGCGGTTTTCCGGTACTGCGATAAAGGCCTGGAACTCCGGATCTTTATCGAGATCTTTGCCGCGAAACCAGCTGAAGATACCAATGGCCAGAATCCCCAGCAGCGTGGACGGAATGGTTATTGCCAGCAGATCGAGAAACTCAAGGTGCTTACCGTTAAAGGTAAAATTGCCAAGCATCGCCACCAGCGAGACGACCGCTACGGAAACCGGGCTGGCGATGATCCCCATCTGCGCGCCGATCGAGCTGGCGGCCATGGGGCGCTCCGGACGAATATTATTTTTGATGGCGACATCATAAATAATCGGCAGGATGGTATATACCACGTGCCCCGTGCCGCAAAGAATCGTCAGCGTACAGGTGACGAATGGCGCGACGATCGAGACATATTTCGGGTTTCGCCGCAGGAGCTTCTCGGCAATCTGCAGCATGACGTCTAACCCACCGGAAGCCTGCAGCGTCGCCGATGCGGCCACTACGGCGATAATCACCAGCATGACATCGACGGGAGGTTTTCCGGGCTTAAGATGAAAAACAAAGACCAGGATGACTAAGCCAATTCCGCCCAAAAGGCCGAGCGCAATGCCGCCCTTTTTCGCGCCATAGAACAGACAAATTAAGATAATGATAAGTTGTATAGCAAATTCCATACATCCCCCAGAAGCTATCCATTAAATAACGACAATACTCTCCGCTTTGTTTTTATTTGTTCACCTCCTCCATCGCCTTTTTGACGGGCGTAACCATCCCCTCGGCTGCGGTAAACCGAAAAGAACAGGGAAAGTAATCACATGATTATTTTAGTTTTTTGACTATATAGCGTTTGCGGCGCTTATTTTTTGATACGTGTAGAATTTTCACCCATTGATAGATGATGAAAATCAGAAAAGAAAATAAATAATTACGGCAGATGCTTATACTTGCTAATTAATTGCAGCAAATATATCAATAAAATGTAATCGAAAAGTAGATATAGAAATAATGATTAAACTGGCAGGCAAAAAAAAAGCCAGTCAGGTTACCTGACTGGCTTTTTAAGCGCTTAGCGAATCAACGATTAATCGTTGTCAGATCCGCCCAGACCGGCGTTCAGCAGTTCTGCCAGGTTGGCAGAAGCTTCTTCCACGCTGACCTGCGGCGCTGCTGGCAGCTCGCCCGCTGCGCGACGGCGCATACGATCCTGGTGATACGCATAACCGGTACCGGCCGGGATCAAACGACCCACGATAACGTTCTCTTTCAGGCCACGCAGTTCGTCGCGTTTACCCGCTACGGCTGCTTCGGTCAGGACACGCGTGGTCTCCTGGAACGATGCGGCAGAGATGAACGATTCGGTTGCCAGAGACGCTTTGGTGATACCCAGCAGATCGCGGGCGAATGTTGCCCCCACTTTGCCATTCGCTTCCAGATCGCGGTTTGCAATCTTAACGCGAGAGTATTCAACCTGTTCGCCTTCCAGGAAGTCGGAGCTACCGGCGCTTTCGATGGTCGCTTTACGCAGCATCTGACGAACGATAACTTCGATGTGCTTATCGTTAATCTTAACGCCCTGCAAACGGTATACGTCCTGAACTTCGTTAACAATGTAACGCGTCACAGCATGCACGCCACGCAGACGCAGAATGTCGTGCGGCGCTTCCGGACCGTCGGAAACCACGTCACCACGTTCTACACGTTCACCTTCGAACACGTTGAGCTGACGCCACTTAGGAATCATCTCTTCGTACGGATCGCTACCGTCTACCGGGGTGATAACCAGACGACGTTTCCCTTTGGTTTCTTTACCGAAGGAAATGATGCCGCTGATTTCAGCCAGGATTGCCGGCTCTTTCGGACGACGTGCTTCGAACAGATCCGCAACGCGCGGCAGACCACCGGTGATGTCCTTGGTACCGCCAGATTCCTGCGGTACACGCGCCAGGGTGTCACCAGAGCTGATCTGTACGCCATCTTCCAGCTGAACAATCGCTTTACCCGGCAGGAAGTACTGCGCAGGCATATCGGTGCCAGGGATCAGAACGTCATTGCCCTGAGCATCAACGATTTTCAGCGCCGGACGCAGGTCTTTACCGCCAGTGGTACGCTCTGCAGAATCCAGAACCACCAGAGAAGAGAGACCGGTCAGCTCGTCGGTCTGACGAGTAATGGTCTGGCCGTCAATCATGTCAGTGAAGCGGACGAAACCACTCACTTCCGTGATAACCGGCATGGTGTGCGGATCCCAGTTTGCTACGGTTTCACCGCCGGCAACCTGCTCGCCATCACCTTTAGCCATAACGGAGCCGTAAGGCACTTTATAGCTCTCTTTGGTACGACCGAATTCGTCGATCAGCTTCAGCTCGGTATTACGGGAAGTAATAACCAGTTTGCCGCTGGAGTTCACAACCGACTTCGCGTTGCTCAGACGGATGCTACCTTTGTTTTTCACCTGGATGCTGGACTCAGCAGCCGCACGAGATGCCGCACCACCGATGTGGAACGTACGCATCGTCAGCTGTGTACCCGGCTCACCGATGGACTGTGCCGCGATAACGCCGATAGCCTCACCTTTGTTGATGATGTGGCCACGCGCCAGGTCACGACCGTAGCAGTGGGCACATACACCAAAGTCGGTGTCGCAGGATACAACGGAACGTACCTTGACGGAGTCAACGGAGTTCTCTTCCAGCAGATCGCACCAGTGCTCGTGCAGCAGCGTGTTGCGTGGAACCAGAATGTCCGCCGTACCCGGCTTCAGAACGTCTTCAGCAGTCACACGACCCAGAACGCGATCGCGCAGCGGCTCTTTAACATCGCCACCCTCGATAACCGGGGTCATGGTGATGCCTTCCAGGGTGCCGCAGTCATCTTCAGTGACGACCAGGTCCTGCGCGACGTCAACCAGACGACGAGTCAGGTAACCGGAGTTCGCCGTTTTCAGTGCGGTATCCGCCAGACCTTTACGCGCACCGTGCGTGGAGATGAAGTACTGGAGTACGTTCAGACCTTCACGGAAGTTCGCGGTGATCGGCGTTTCGATGATGGAGCCATCCGGCTTCGCCATCAGACCACGCATACCGGCAAGCTGACGAATCTGTGCAGCAGAACCACGCGCACCGGAGTCGGCCATCATGTAGATGCTGTTGAAGGAGACCTGCTGCTCTTCTTCGCCGTTACGGTTAATAACGGTTTCAGTTTGCAGGTTGTCCATCATCGCTTTGGATACACGATCGTTCGCCGCAGCCCAGATATCGATAACTTTGTTGTAGCGTTCGCCCGCGGTCACCAGACCAGACTGGAACTGCTCCTGAATCTCAGCAACTTCTGCTTCCGCTTCGCTGATGATCTCGTATTTTTTCTCCGGGATGACCATGTCATCGATACCAACGGATGCACCTGAACGCGCTGCATAAGCAAAGCCGGTGTACATCGTCTGATCCGCAAAAATAACGGTCGGTTTCAGGCCCAGAATACGGTAGCAGGTGTTCAGCATCTTGGAGATGGCTTTCTTACCCAGCGCCTGGTTGACGATGGAGAAAGGCAGACCTTTCGGTACGATCATCCACAGAATGGCACGACCAACGGTCGTATCTTTCAGGCTGGTTTTCGCAACGAACTCGCCGTTTTCATCTTTTTCGTATTCGGTGATACGCACTTTAACGCGCGCATGCAGAGAGGCCAGGCCAGCGCGGTAAATACGCTCAGCTTCTTTCGGGCCAGTCAGCACCATGCCTTCGCCTTTGGCGTTAACACAGTCACGGGTCATGTAGTACAGACCCAGTACAACGTCCTGAGACGGAACGATGATAGGTTCGCCGTTCGCCGGGGACAGGATGTTGTTGGTAGACATCATCAGCGCACGCGCTTCGAGCTGGGCTTCCAGCGTCAGCGGTACGTGAACAGCCATCTGGTCACCATCGAAGTCGGCGTTGTATGCCGCACAAACCAGCGGGTGAAGCTGAATAGCTTTACCTTCGATCAGTACCGGCTCAAATGCCTGGATACCCAGACGGTGCAGAGTTGGTGCACGGTTCAGCAGTACCGGGTGTTCGCGGATAACTTCGTCCAGGATATCCCAAACGACAGCTTCTTCGCGCTCAACCATTTTCTTCGCGGCTTTGATGGTGGTGGCGAGGCCACGCAGCTCCAGCTTGCCGTAGATGAACGGTTTGAACAGCTCCAGCGCCATTTTCTTCGGCAGACCGCACTGATGCAGACGCAGGTATGGACCTACGGTGATAACCGAACGACCGGAGTAGTCAACGCGCTTACCGAGCAGGTTCTGACGGAAACGACCCTGCTTACCTTTGATCATATCGGCCAAAGATTTCAGAGGACGCTTGTTAGAACCGGTGATCGCACGACCGCGACGACCGTTATCCAGCAGGGCGTCAACCGCTTCCTGCAGCATACGTTTTTCGTTGCGTACGATGATGTCCGGCGCGGCCAGATCCAGCAGACGTTTCAGACGGTTGTTACGGTTAATGACGCGACGATACAGATCGTTCAGGTCAGAAGTCGCAAAACGACCGCCATCCAGCGGAACCAGCGGACGCAGATCTGGCGGCAGTACCGGCAGAACGGTCAGGATCATCCACTCCGGCTTGTTGCCAGACTGGACGAACGCTTCCAGCAGTTTGATACGCTTGGTCAGCTTCTTACGCTTGGTTTCGGAGTTGGTTTCGTTCAGCTCTTCGCGCAGAGTTTCACACTCTTGCTCCAGATCCATGCTCTTCAGCAGGGCCTGGATAGCTTCCGCACCCATCTTCGCGTCAAATTCGTCACCGAACTCTTCCAGCGCATCCAGATACTGCTCTTCAGTCAGGATCTGCTGGCGTTCCAGGTTGGTCATACCACCTTCGATAACCACATAGGATTCGAAGTACAGCACGCGTTCGATATCGCGCAGAGGCATATCGAGCAGCAGGCCGATACGGGACGGCAGAGACTTCAGGAACCAGATGTGGGCGGTCGGAGACGCCAGCTCGATGTGGCCCATACGCTCACGGCGCACTTTAGTCTGGGTCACTTCAACGCCGCACTTCTCACAGATCACACCGCGGTGTTTCAGGCGCTTGTACTTACCGCACAGGCACTCGTAATCTTTTACTGGCCCGAAAATACGCGCACAGAAAAGGCCGTCACGCTCAGGTTTGAACGTACGGTAGTTAATGGTTTCCGGCTTTTTAACTTCACCAAAAGACCATGAACGGATCATGTCTGGCGATGCCAGAGCAATTTTGATCGCATCAAACTCTTCGGTTTTAGTTTGCGCTTTCAGAAACTTTAATAAGTCTTTCACGGATTTGCTCCCGTCGGAGTTAGCACAATCTGGCGCCGGGTCTTACCCCGGCACCAGTGACCTGTTTGAGCGAGAGTTACTCGTCTTCCAGTTCGATGTTGATGCCCAGCGAGCGAATCTCTTTCAACAGTACGTTGAAGGATTCCGGCATGCCCGGTTCCATCTGATGGTTGCCGTCTACGATGTTTTTATACATCTTAGTACGGCCGTTCACGTCATCAGACTTAACGGTGAGCATTTCCTGCAGGGTGTATGCCGCGCCATATGCTTCCAGCGCCCACACTTCCATCTCCCCGAAGCGCTGACCACCGAACTGCGCCTTACCACCCAGCGGCTGCTGAGTAACCAGGCTGTAGGAACCGGTAGAACGCGCATGCATTTTGTCATCAACCAGGTGGTTCAGTTTCAGCATGTACATGTAGCCAACGGTAACCTGGCGCTCGAACTGCTCACCGGTACGACCGTCGAACAGGGTGATCTGGCCGGAAGTCGGCAGGCCACCAAGCTGTAACAGCTCCTTGATTTCAGACTCTTTCGCACCGTCGAAGACCGGCGTTGCGATCGGCATACCTTTTTTCAGGTTTTCAGCGAGACGCATAACTTCTTCGTCAGTGAAGGTGTTCAGATCTACCTTCTGACGAACGTCGGTACCCAGATCGTAGGCACGCTGGATGAACTCGCGCAGTTTGGCGACTTCCTGCTGCTGTTTCAGCATGGCGTTGATTTTCTCGCCAATACCTTTCGCAGCCATACCCAGGTGGGTTTCCAGGATCTGACCGATGTTCATACGAGACGGTACGCCCAGCGGGTTCAGTACGATGTCTACCGGCGTGCCGTTTTCATCGTAAGGCATATCTTCGATCGGGTTGATCTTAGAGATAACACCCTTGTTACCGTGACGACCTGCCATTTTGTCACCAGGCTGAATCTGACGTTTAACGGCCAGATACACTTTAACAATCTTCAGCACGCCCGGTGCCAGATCGTCGCCCTGAGTGATTTTGCGGCGTTTCGCTTCGAGTTTTTTCTCGAACTCGTGTTTCAGTTCGTCGTACTGCTCAGCCAGCTGTTCCAGCTGATTTTGCTTCTCTTCGTCGGTCAGGCCCAGTTCCAGCCAGCGATCGCGCGGCAGCTTGTCGAGCTTCTCAGCTTCGATACCACCGGAGACCAGCACCGCGTAGATACGTCCAAACAGGCCGGCTTCGAGGATCTGCAGTTCTTCAGACAGGTCTTTTTTAGCCTGTTTGAGCTGCATCTCTTCGATTTCCAGCGCGCGTTTGTCTTTTTCTACGCCGTCGCGGGTAAAGACCTGAACGTCGATAATGGTACCGGAGACACCGTTTGGTACGCGCAGAGAAGAATCTTTAACGTCAGACGCTTTCTCGCCGAAGATCGCGCGCAGCAGTTTCTCTTCCGGCGTCAGCTGGGTTTCACCTTTCGGCGTAACCTTACCAACCAGAATATCGCCGCCGGTCACTTCCGCACCGATATAAACGATACCGGATTCATCCAGTTTAGAGAGCGCAGCTTCACCCACGTTCGGGATGTCGGCAGTGATCTCTTCCGGCCCCAGCTTGGTGTCACGAGACACGCACGCCAGTTCCTGAATGTGGATGGTGGTAAAACGGTCTTCCTGGACAACACGCTCGGAAACGAGGATGGAGTCTTCGAAGTTGTAACCGTTCCACGGCATGAACGCTACGCGCATGTTCTGACCGAGCGCCAGTTCACCGAGGTCGGTGGACGGGCCGTCAGCCAGCACGTCGCCGCGCTCAATTGGCTCGCCCAGAGAGACACACGGCATCTGGTTGATACAGGTGTTCTGGTTCGAGCGGGTGTACTTGGTCAGGTTATAGATGTCGATACCTGCTTCGCCCGGGTACATCTCGTCTTCGTTAACTTTAATAACGATACGGGAAGCATCCACGTACTGAACGGTACCGCCACGTTTAGCAACCGCAGTTACACCGGAGTCAACGGCAACAGCACGTTCCATACCGGTACCAACCAGCGGCTTATCAGCGCGCAGAGTTGGAACGGCCTGACGTTGCATGTTCGCACCCATCAATGCACGGTTGGCGTCATCGTGTTCCAGGAACGGGATCAGGGACGCACCGACGGAAACCACCTGCTGGGTGGATACGTCCATGTAGTCAACCTGGTCGCGGCTGAACAAGCTGGATTCGCCTTTACTACGGCAAGTAACCAGATCTTCTACAAAGTGGCCTTCGTCATCCAGGTTGGAGTTCGCCTGAGCGATAACGTAGTTGCCTTCTTCGATAGCAGACAGGTAATGAATTTCGTCGGTTACAACACCGTCGGTCACTTTACGATACGGCGTCTCAAGGAAGCCGTATTCGTTAGTCTGTGCGTACACGGACAGGGAGTTGATCAGACCGATGTTCGGACCTTCAGGCGTTTCGATTGGGCATACGCGACCGTAGTGGGTCGGATGTACGTCTCGAACCTCAAAGCCTGCGCGTTCACGGGTCAGACCGCCCGGGCCGAGTGCGGAGATACGACGTTTGTGCGTAATCTCAGACAGCGGGTTGTTCTGGTCCATAAACTGAGACAGCTGGCTGGAACCAAAGAACTCTTTCACTGCTGCGGAAATCGGCTTGGCGTTGATCATATCCTGAGGCATCAGGGTGTCCAGATCGCCCAGAGACAGACGCTCTTTCACCGCACGCTCTACGCGCACCAGGCCAACGCGGAACTGGTTTTCCGCCATTTCGCCTACGGAACGGATACGACGGTTGCCGAGATGGTCGATATCATCGACTTCGCCTTTACCGTTACGGATATCAATGAGCTTCTTCATCACTTCGATGATGTCTTCTTTGCTCAGGATACCGGATCCTTCGATTTCGTCGCGCAGCAGAGAACGGTTGAACTTCATACGACCAACCGCGGACAGATCGTAGCGGTCTTCGGAGAAGAACAGGTTCTCGAACAGGCTTTCAGCCGCTTCGCGAGTCGGCGGCTCACCAGGACGCATCATGCGGTAGATCTCTACCAGCGCGCTCAGACGGTCATTGGTCGGGTCGACGCGTACAGTCTCAGACATGTACGGACCGTGGTCCAGATCGTTGGTGAACAGCGTTTCGATACGCTTATGGCCAGACTGGCTCAGCTTAGCCAGCAGATCCAGGCTCAGCTCCATGTTCGCTGGGCAGATCAGCTCGCCAGTAGATTCGTCGACATAATCTTTAGAGGCGACTTTGCCCGCAATGTACTCAACCGGAACTTCGATATGTTTGATATCGTCTTTTTCCAGTTGGCGAATGTGACGTGCGGTGATGCGACGCCCTTTCTCAACGTACACTTTACCGTTCGCTTCGATGTCGAAGGAGGCGGTTTCGCCGCGCAGACGCTCCGGAACCAGTTCCATCTGCAGCTTGTTATCGCGAATTTCAAAGACCACTTTCTCGAAGAACAGGTCAAGGATCTGCTCAGTGGTGTAATTCAGCGCGCGCAGGATGATGGTAGCCGGCAGCTTACGACGACGGTCAATACGGACAAACAGGTTGTCTTTCGGGTCGAACTCGAAGTCCAGCCAGGAGCCACGGTAAGGAATGATACGTGCGTTATACAGGACCTTACCGGAAGAGTGGGTCTTACCTTTGTCACTGTCAAAGAAGACGCCCGGGCTACGGTGCAGCTGAGAAACGATAACGCGCTCGGTACCGTTGATAACGAAGGTACCGTTGTCGGTCATGAGCGGAATTTCGCCCATGTAGACTTCTTGTTCTTTAATGTCTTTAACGGTGCCTTCCGGCGCTTCGCGCTCGTAGATCACCAGACGCAGTTTTACGCGCAGCGGTGCCGAGTAGGTCACGCCGCGGATCTGACATTCTTTAACGTCAAAAACCGGTTCGCCCAGACGGTAGCTGACGTACTGCAGCTCAGAGTTACCGCTGTAGCTTTTAATCGGGAATACGGAACGGAAAGCTGCTTCCAGACCATACTGCCCTTCAGGATCTTGCTCGATGAACTTCTGAAACGAGTCAAGCTGGATAGAAAGGAGATAAGGTATGTCCAGAACCTGCGGACGTTTACCAAAATCCTTACGAATACGTTTTTTCTCGGTATAGGAGTAAACCATAGGGTTCCTCAGCTCGCTGACAAGTCGACCCATCTGCCCACATAAGGCAGTTTTTTATGCAACAC
Source organism: Klebsiella sp. MBT K-1 (assembly GCF_002556465.1). Classification (NCBI taxonomy): domain Bacteria; kingdom Pseudomonadati; phylum Pseudomonadota; class Gammaproteobacteria; order Enterobacterales; family Enterobacteriaceae; genus Klebsiella; species Klebsiella sp. MBT K-1. Next base: position 30,232 of record NZ_PDEL01000028.1, read on the forward strand.
TATTTTGTTGACCGGAAAATGGAACACTTTCCGCAATACCTGTTTCTATCACGCTTAAACCATTTCATTGCGATTTACACAGCTCAGGAACCCTAACCTGTCGCAGTATATTAAGTCGTCTATAGAAACAAGCATTGTCAGGACAACCAGCAGTCAAACAGTGTGAAATTCTACTGGCGCCTTACAGCGCAAAAAGGCTGGTGACTAAAAAGTCACCAGCCATCAGCCTGATTTCTCAGGCTGCAACCGGAAAGGTTGGCTTATTTAACTTCAACTTCAGCGCCAGCTTCTTCCAGAGATTTTTTCAGTGCTTCAGCGTCATCTTTGCTCACGCCTTCTTTCAGAGCGGCCGGAGCAGATTCTACCAGGTCTTTAGCTTCTTTCAGACCCAGGCCAGTTGCGCCACGTACTGCTTTGATAACGGCAACTTTGTTAGCGCCGATACCTTTCAGAATTACGTCGAATTCAGTTTTTTCTTCAGCAGCTTCAACCGGGCCAGCAGCTACAGCTACAGCAGCAGCAGCGGAAACACCGAATTTTTCTTCCATTGCAGAGATCAGCTCAACAACGTCCATTACGGACATAGCGGATACTGCTTCAATGATTTGATCTTTAGTGATAGACATTTAAATTGTTCCTGAATATCAGAATAAGTTTATACGTAAGCGAATGCTTTACAAAGACAACTGCGATTAAGCAGCTTCTTTCGCATCGCGTACAGCAGCCAGAGTGCGAACCAGTTTGCCAGCCGAAGCTTCTTTCATGGTTGCCATCAGGCGTGCAATTGCTTCTTCGTAGGTCGGCAGAGTTGCCAGGCGGTCGATTTGCGACGCCGGGATCAGCTCACCTTCAAAGGCTGCGGCTTTGACCTCAAATTTTGCATTCGCTTTCGCGAACTCTTTGAACAGACGAGCGGCAGCGCCCGGGTGTTCCATAGAGTATGCAATCAGGGTCGGACCAACAAACGTGTCTTTCAGGCACTCGAAAGGAGTACCTTCAACGACGCGGCGCAGCAGGGTGTTACGAACAACACGCATGTATACGCCAGCTTCACGACCTGCTTTACGCAGTTCAGTCATTTTGTCTACAGTCACGCCACGGGAATCCGCAACTACTGCAGACAGCGCGCCTTTGGCTACTTCGCTGACTTCAGCAACAATCGCTTGTTTGTCTTGAAGATTTAAAGCCATTAGCTTTGCTCCTGGATGTTTGCCAGAGCTCATGCTCTGGAACTCACTTCACTCGACTCAAAGAGAAGAGCGTCTTAATACGGTGAGCAGAAACAAGCCAGAGTATCCAAAAATAATCTTAGCGTTCTGTCACCGTCTACGCAGGGCATTAAGTCTCTTGCGAAACACCTGCGGTCTTCGACGGAGGCTTGGATAGGCCAGGCTCCAACGAACAAATCTTTTTATCTGCTAACTTTCGTTAACAAACGTGGGGGTAAGATTGTAGACAAATTCACCGCCCACGTAAAGCTAATCTTAGTTCGCAGAAGCGCTCAGACCAGCCTGATCAACGGCAACGCCAGCACCCATGGTGGTGGAGATGCTGATTTTCTTGATGTACACGCCTTTAGCCTGAGTCGGTTTCGCTTTTTTCAGCGCAACCAGCAGAGCTTCCAGGTTTTCTTTCAGTTTATCAGCGTCAAAATCCACTTTACCGATGGTGGTGTGGATGATGCCGTTTTTGTCGTTACGGTAACGAACCTGACCTGCTTTAGCGTTCTTAACCGCTTCAGCAACGTTCGGCGTTACGGTACCCACTTTCGGGTTTGGCATCAGGCCGCGCGGACCCAGAACCTGGCCCAGTTGGCCAACAACGCGCATTGCATCCGGGGAAGCAATAACAACGTCAAAGTTCATTTCGCCTTTTTTGATCTGGTCAGCCAGATCTTCCATACCTACCAGCTCTGCGCCAGCAGCTTTAGCTGCTTCAGCGTTCGGGCCCTGGGCAAATACGGCTACGCGAACTGAACGGCCAGTACCGTGCGGCAGTACGGTCGCGCCACGGACGTTCTGGTCAGATTTACGAGCGTCGATGCCGAGGTTAACGGCAACATCAACGCTTTCAACGAACTTAGCAGTAGCCAGTTCTTTCAGCAGAGAGATGGCTTCGTTGATGTCGTACTGTTTGGTCGCATCAACTTTGTCACGAATCACGGACATGCGCTTGGTCAGTTTAGCCATTTCTTAATCCTCCACTACCAGGCCCATGGAACGTGCAGTACCTTCAATGGAGCGAGTCATCGCTTCAATGTCGGAACCAGTCATGTCGGCAGCTTTGGTCTGCGCGATTTCCTGCAGCTGAGCGCGGGAAATTTTACCTACTTTGTCTTTGTTCGGTTTACCGGAACCAGACTTGATACCAGCCGCTTTTTTCAGCAGAACTGCTGCCGGCGGAGTTTTGGTAACGAAGGTGAAAGAACGGTCAGCGTAAACGGTAATAACAACCGGGATCGGCAGACCTTTTTCCAGGGATTCAGTTTTTGCGTTGAACGCTTTGCAGAATTCCATGATGTTCACACCCTGCTGACCCAGTGCTGGACCAACCGGCGGACTCGGGTTTGCCATACCAGCTGCAACCTGCAGCTTGACATAGGCTTGTACTTTCTTAGCCATGTAAATTTCCTCGTTTGGGTGTAGCGCCTGAAAAGGCTCCCCGTGATAAATATCGCTTTATGGGAATCAGACCCATAAAAACAAAAGGCGCGAAATTGTATGTCAATTCCGCGCCTCATGCAACGATTAAAACGTTGCTTTTTTGATCGGCTGTTAGGCTTTTTCTACCTGAGCGAAGTCCAGTTCAACCGGCGTCGCACGACCGAAGATAGAAACGGACACTTTCAGACGAGACTTCTCGTAGTCCACTTCTTCAACCACACCGTTAAAGTCGGCAAATGGACCGTCGCTAACGCGAACCATTTCACCCGGCTCAAACAGCGTTTTCGGCCGCGGCTTATCGCCAACCTGCTGCAGGCGGTTCATGATCGCGTCGACTTCTTTGTCACTGATCGGTGCCGGACGGTCAGACGTACCGCCGATGAAACCCATCACGCGCGGTACGCTGCGCACCAGGTGCCAGCTCGCGTCGTTCATCACCATCTGGACCAGCACGTAGCCCGGGAAGAATTTGCGTTCGCTTTTACGACGCTGGCCGCCGCGGATTTCGACCACTTCTTCGGTCGGCACCATGACTTCGCCAAACAGCTCTTCCATATTGTGTAATTTGATATGTTCACGCAACGAGGTAGCTACGCGACCTTCAAAACCGGAAAACGCCTGAACGACGTACCAGCGTTTTTTAGGAGCTTCAGACATCTCAGAACCTCAGGCCAGTGATAAAGGATACCAGGCGAACCAGAATACCATCCAGTCCCCACAGGATCAGTGACATTACGGCTGTCACTGCGGCAACAATCAGCGTGGTATGCAACGTTTCCTGGCGAGTCGGCCAGATCACCTTGCGGACTTCGGTTCTCGCTTCACGAGCGAAGGCGACTGTCGCCTTACCTTTTGTCGTTAACAGCGCGACACCGCCCGCTGCAGCGATCAGAATCACTACAGCCAGCGCACGCACTGCCAGCATAATGTCACGATAAAGGAAGTTGCCGACGATGGCCACGACCAGCAGCACGACTACGATTGTCCACTTCATCGCTTCGAGGCCGCGCCCGCTCCCTTGAGCTTCGGTATTCGCACTCATAAACCAACCTGTCACAAGAATTCAGACAAATAACTTCACCCCGCATGAGATGCGAGGCGACCAAACCGAAATGCTCTGCTGCGTTTCGGACTTAACGCCCTCTTCAGAGCCTGTCTCAGCAATGATTATGACCCAAAAAATCACTGATGAGCCAGGTTCTGGTGTGAAAGCGTGCAAAAAGGGCATCAAATGATGCCCTTTTATTGCGCATTGCGTCAAATGTTATCAGCAATTAGCCGAGAACTTTAGCAACCACGCCCGCGCCAACGGTACGGCCACCTTCACGGATTGCGAAACGCAGACCGTCGTCCATCGC
>NZ_PDEL01000029.1:0-28845 GCF_002556465.1 Klebsiella sp. MBT K-1
CGTTGAGCTAACCGGTACTAATGAACCGTGAGGCTTAACCTTACAACGCCGAAGATGTTTTGGCGGATTTGAGAGAAGATTTTCAGCCTGATACAGATTAAACAGAATTTGCCTGGCGGCACTAGCGCGGTGGTCCCACCTGACCCCATGCCGAACTCAGAAGTGAAACGCCGTAGCGCCGATGGTAGTGTGGGGTCTCCCCATGTGAGAGTAGGGAACTGCCAGGCATCAATTACGTGAAGAGCCCATCCTGACGGATGGGCTTTTTGCGTTTTCGTGGCCTGAGAAATTACGGCAAAGTGCTATCACGTTACCGACAGCGCTGATGTATTCCAGCCTGAAGCTGGTCATACGCCCTCCCTCCGGTTAAAGCGTGGCTAAGGTATAAAAATGACGCAGCGGGCTGTTTCTTTAGTTTACCTTATGGGACGATTTCGGCCGTTTCAGCAGCTGATATACAGCAATACCTAACATTACCGAACGCATCAGCCGAACGGCTATTGTGATGGGGTATCCGCCGTATTAAAACAGCATTGATTGATATCCCATTGAAAATAAAGTGGTTTTCATGTTTTGTCTGGACTCGCAACGAGAACGATGAATATTGAGGCGAGCCGTCAGGGGAAATGATTATCAGCAGCGATGACGAAAAAAATAGTGCTCTTTCAACCCTTTTTTATTGAGAAATAGCCTGCAAGGAATTTATTTTCTGAATAAAATAACTTTATGAAGGCGGTTTTTATATTGATATATGTTTTATATGAAAATAAAAATATATATAAAATCGTTTCTTAATATTTAATATGAATTATATTAAGAATATTTCCAGCTTAATTATTAAGTTACTCTAATGTAATCAGGTTAACAAATAGATACGAAACCTCCTCATCATGCCGGGCAGCAGGTATAACCGCTGGACTTTTTCTGCGAAATGACTTAGTGTCCTTAACACTTTGTTAACTCGATCTGGTTTAAGTTAATTCAAATTTGCTAAAAACATAGAGTGCATTGCCTGTATGGAAGCTAACCCGGTAACGTCCTTCGACGGATAATGCATGTTACCGGCTGGCAATATGAGAATATAAATGAAAATTCTGATTAACTGGCCTCCTCTGCGCCAACTAATAAATTATATCCGGGAGCGTTTTACCTTTCTGGTCTTGCTCTGCTGGCCAGCGATCATCTGGCTGGTTTGTCGGGCGCTTGTCTGGTTAACAGATGGACTGATGGTTCTGCTGGGAAAGCCTATCGATCACTCCTTTACCGTGTATCTTCAGCCACTTATGACGCTAAGCGCGCTACTGAGAATTTCCGTCAGCTGGGTGCTGCTGCTGTTTATCCTGTTCAGCATGGCGATGGGGTTCACCTGGGCTTTGCGGCGCTTTATGAATCGAAATAAATAACGCCGATGCTGGGACCGCAGGGAGCGGCACCGGCGTTGACTCAGGCCATCTCACCGATCGTTTTGCGAAAACGCAGTAGCGCGACAGTAAAAAATACCCCACCGATAGCCAGCAGCGTCAGAAACTGCGGCCAGACGATGGAGAAATCCGCGCCGCGATAAAGAATGGCCTGCGCCAGACTGACAAAGTGGGTTGTCGGCATGGTGAGCATAATATCCTGTACAGCCTGCGGCATACTTTCCCGGGGTGTGGAGCCGCCGGAAAGCATCTGCAGCGGCAACAGCACCAGAATCATCAGCAGCCCCAGCTGCGGCATGGAACGCGCCACCGTACCCATAAAAATGCCGATCGAGGTGGTGGCAAACAGGCTCAGGGCGACCCCAAGCATAAAGAGCGGAATTGAGCCCTCTATCGGTACCTGCAGCACGCCCTGAACCATCAGGATCAGGGAGAGTCCGGAAACCACCAGCACCACCAGCCCCATTGACCATATCTTCGCCATCATGATCTCAAACGGCGTGACCGGCATAACCAGCAGGTGCTCTACAGTGCCATGTTCTCGCTCGCGTATCAGCGCCGAGCCGGTCAGCACGATCGCCAGCATGGTGATATTGTTGATAATTGCCATGACGGCGCCGAAACGCTCCTGTTCCAGGTTCGGGTTAAAACGCATTCTGACGGCCAGCTCAACCGGCAGCGAGCCGTTATCCCGGTAGCGGGTGACAAAGCTGTTCACCTCGCCGGTGACGATATTCTGGATATAGCTATTGCCGGTAAACGCCTGGCTCATACGCGTCGCGTCGACGTTAACCTGCAGCTCGGGCTGGCGTCCGGCCAGAACGTCGCGCTGGAAATCCGGCGGAATATTGATGGCGAAGGTATAGCGTCCCGCATCCAGCCCGGTGTCCATCTCATCAGCGGTGATCAGCGCCGGCGGCAAAAACCAGGGCCGATAAAAACCATTGATAATACGCGATGAAAGCTGCGACTTATCCATGTCAGCAATAGCGATGGGCGCCAGATGTAGTGAACCCGGCATCACGGTTGCGGAGGAGTACACCGAGACGGTAAAAGCAAAGACAATTAACGTCAGCATCGCTTTATCGCCCAGCAGGCTGCGTAGCTCTTTCATCCCCAAATTATAAATATTGCGTAATCCACGCATTATCCCTCCTGTTTTTTCAACAGCCACACGCTCAGGCCCAGCACCAGCGGAACCGCGATAAGCAGCGGAATAAAGGATCCCCACAGGTCCGTCAGATTCAGCGCTTTGGAGAACGTTCCGCGCGCGATGGTCAGAAAGTGGCTGGTTGGATAAATCTGGCCAATCCAGCGGCCGGGCCCTTCCAGCGAGGCGACGGGGTCGATCATCCCGGAGAACTGCGTCGCCGGGATAAGCGTAATGATCGCGGTGCCGAAAATCGCCGCAATCTGGCTTTTCATAAAGGTGGAGATCAGCAGGCCAAGCCCGGTGGCGATAGTGACGTAGAGCAGCGCGGCGAGGGTGAGCGTCAGAAAACTCCCCTTATGCGGTACGCCAAAGACAAACACCGACAGCGCGCAGAGCAGGAAGAAGTTGAACATCCCCAGCACGATATATGGCACCTGTTTACCCAGCAGAAATTCGCTGCGGGTGCTTGGCGTCACGTACAAATTGATAATTGAGCCGAGCTCTTTCTCGCGGACCACGCTAAGCGCGCTGAGCATCGCCGGGATCATCATCAACAGCAGCGGAATTACCGCCGGGACAATCGCCGGCAGGCTTTTCACATCCGGGTTATAGCGGTAGCGGGTTTCGATGGAAATCAGTGACGTATCGCGGTTTGGGCTGGACTGGCGACCGGCCATCTCCTGCAGCCAGGCCAGATGCATGGCCTGGACGTAGCCGCGCACCGTCTCCGCGCGGTTCGGCATGGCGCCGTCCACCCACACGCCAATTTGCACCGGCGTTCCACGGGCGATATCGCGGCCAAAATTGGGCGGAATTTCGATAGCCACCGCCAGCTCGCCGTTGCGCATTCTTCTGTCCAGTTCGCTATAGCTTTGCAGCGGCGGCTGTTCGATGAAGTAGCGCGAACCGGCGATATTTTGCGACCAGCCCTGGCTGCTGACGGTCTGGTCGCGGTCGAGCACCGCGAATCGCAGATCTTCGACGTCCATACTGATCCCGTAGCCCATGATGAACATCAGGATCACGGTGCCGAGCAGGGCCAGGGTCGATCGCACCGGATCGCGGCGCAGCTCAAGCGCTTCACGGCGGCTGTAGCTAAACAAGCGCTGCAGGCTAAACGTCTGGCGCGGCGCCACGCTTTCGGTTTTGTGTTCTATCGCGGGAACCGGCGCGGCTTTCGCATCAGGCGGCTGGGCGGTATCTGCTGCTTCCTGCAGCCAGGCGATAAACGCCTCTTCAAGGCTGGCCGATCCGCGCTGTTCGACCAGCGCCTGCGGCGTATCGCTGGCCAGCACTTTTCCGGCATGCATCAGCGAAATGCGATCGCAGCGTTCCGCTTCATTCATAAAGTGGGTGGAGATAAAAATCGTTACCCGGTCCTGGCGGGCTAGATCGACCATCAGCTGCCAGAACATATCCCGGGCTACCGGATCGACGCCGGAGGTGGGTTCATCAAGGATTAACATTTCTGGACGGTGGATCACCGCGACTGCCAGCGAGAGCCGCTGACGGATACCTAATGGTAGCGAAGCGGGTAGAGTGTCTTCTACCTCTTCCAGCATAAAGCGCTGGCTCATTTCGGCGATCCGTCCGGGGATTTCCGCCTTCGGGATATGGAACAGGCGCGCATGCAGTTCGAGGTTTTGCCGCACGGTCAGTTCGCTGTAGAGGGAAAAGGCCTGCGACATATAGCCGACGCGGCGGCGGGTCTCGATGTCTCTGGGGTCGACCGGCTGGCCAAACAGCCACGCTTCGCCTTCGCTGGCCGGTAGCAGCCCGGTCAGCATTTTCATGGTCGTTGATTTGCCGCAGCCGTTGGAGCCGAGGAAGCCGAAAATCTCGCCGCGGGCGATACGAAAATTCACGTGGTCAACGGCGACAAAATTACCGAAGCGCATGGTGAGCCCGCGCGCTTCAATCGCAATTTCGTCTTCATCCGTATGGCGCGGCGGGATGATCACCTCTTTATGCGCCAGGCGTTGAGCGTCGGGAAGCAGGGCGATAAACGCCTGCTCCAGCGTCTGACTTGCCGTGTGCGCTTTAAGCTCATCGGCGCTGCCGGTCGCCAGAACTTCCCCCGCGTTCATGGCTACCAGCCAGTCAAAGCGCTCCGCCTCTTCCATGTAAGCGGTGGCGACCAGTACGCTCATCTCCGGCTGACGCTGGCGAATGTTGTCGATCAGATCCCAAAACTGCGCCCGCGAGAGGGGATCGACGCCGGTGGTAGGTTCATCGAGGATCAGCAACTGCGGGTCGTGAATAAGCGCGCAGCACAGGCCGAGCTTCTGCTTCATCCCCCCGGAGAGTTTCCCCGCCGGACGGTCGCGAAACGGCGCCAGGCCGGTACTCTGGAGCAGTTCATTGATACGGATGTCGCGTTCGGCTTTATCATGGCCGAACAGACGGGCGAAGAAATCAACGTTTTCATAGACCGATAAGGTGTGATAGAGGTTTTTCCCCAGCCCTTGGGGCATCCAGGCGATTTTCGGGCAAACGTCCTGGCGGTGACGCACATCACGCATGTCGCCGCCGAGCACCATGACGTTGCCGCGCTCAATCACGCGCGCGCCGGAAATCAGCGATAGTAGGCTGGACTTGCCCACGCCGTCTGGCCCGATCAGGCCCACCATACAGCGGGCGGGAATGCTCAGCGTAATGTCCTTCAGCGCGACGGTTGCACCAAAGCGCTGGCTGACGTTTTCCAGGCGGGCGACGGTTTTCATTGCGGTAGCCTCACCGTCAGCGCTTCAGGCCACGTCTGCTGGTTATCCAGACGCACCCAGGCCATCCCGGGCAGGCCGGTCTTCACATACTCCAGATGCTCTGCCAACAGCGCTGGCGGAATACGGGCTTTTACGCGGAACATCAGCTTCAGCCGTTCATCGCTGGTTTCCACCGTCTTGGGCGTAAACTGCGCCACGCTGGCGACAAAACTGATATTGGCGGGGATCACCAGATTCGGCGCGGCATCGAGGATAATTCGCGCTTCGCTGCCCAGCGCCAGCAGGCCCGCCTGCTCGGTCGGCAGGAAGAAGGTCATATAGACGTCGGACAAGTCGACCATATTCAGCACCCGGCCGCCCGCCGCCAGCACCTCTCCCGGTTCGGCGACGCGGTACTGAATACGACCATCGCGCGGTGCTTTCAGTTCGCTATCGTCGATATCGGCGATAATCCGCCGTTCGGTCGCCTGGGCGGCCTCGACCCGGGTTTGCGCCTGAATGATACTGGTTCGCGCCGCCTCAATCGCGGCCCTGGCGGCAGAGACCTGCGCTTTGGCAGATTCCAGCGCCGCCCTGGCGCTTTCTGCCGCCGCCTGGTCGTCATCCAGCTGCTGCGCGGAGACCGCGCCGCGCTGCGAGAGCGTGCTGGAGCGGACGTGTCGTTTAGCCGAGGAGTTCAGCTCCGCCTGCCGCTGCTTCACCACCGCTTCCGTAGCGCGCATTTCGCTTTGGCGCTGGTCGAGCAGGGCTTTCGCGGCGGCAATCGCACTCTCTGCTTCCTTGATTTGCGCGGCGGCCTCCAGCCGTTGTTCGTTGAGCACGCGGGTATCCATGCGGGCCAGGACGTCGCCCTGGCGAACAAACTGCCCCTCCTTGACCAGGATCGTCTCGATACGTCCGGCGGTTTTGGTGGCGATATCGACTTCCGTGGCTTCAATTCTACCGTTGCTGCTGGCAAAGCCCGCTGGAATCCCCGGCGGGCGCAGCATCCACCATGCCGCCGCGGCAATCACCACCGCTAAACCAATAACGTATCCAACCCAACGCCGTTTGATTTTGTCCATACGCGACTCGCTTTGTTCCATAGGCTGAGTGGTGCGCGCTTCTCCTCCGCGTAGCGAAGTATCGTCTCTTCAGGAAAGGGAGGAATGGGGGGCAAGGCCAACCGGCGCGTGAATCCTGCTGCGCGGCGAACCGGTCGGAAAGAGGTGCGATTAATGTGGTCATCATCAGCAATCCTCGCCTTAAATGAAACACGCATATTTATTGCTACCGTCAATGCAATACTAACACCCGCACTAATTATGTCCATATAAAAAACATGGACTTGTCGCTGGGTTAACATAAAAACAGCCGCGGACCGATACGCCAATATTACCCATAATACTATTTGGGTTTAATGCCTCGGGGAGTCGCTCATACAATCTCATAGCGCTTCATTAAATCATCATACTTATAAGCTACCGCACAACGCTAATAACCTGAGGATATTATTGGTGGGGAACTGGCGCATTTTTAATCTGGTTGCTCCAGGAGAACTGTTGTATGATCTCCGGCCCTGAAAATACACTCACGCCAGGCGAGCGCTTTATTCAATGAAAGATGAAAGCCAAAAATATATCTCAATTATTTTTAAGGAATGGTTGCCGCTGTACGACAGCCTGACGCCGGAGGTGAAGGCGGTACTTAAAAATATAGCCGGGCAGCAGGCGGAGGCGTTAGCGACCCGTTTCTATGACTTTATTTTTCAGGACCCGGATATCGCCAGGCATCTTACCTATGATTTAGTCCAGGAGCGGCTCAGCAGCTCGCTGGCCGGGTGGGTGAAAGATATCCTGATGTGTGAGAAAGAAAATTTGCAGGCGCTGGCGGAGCGGCAGTACCTGATCGGCAGCATCCATTCGCGTATCGGTATCCCGGCAGAGGCCGTGCTTCGCGGCGCGCGCCAGCTGAAAGCCGGGCTGATTGAAAATATCCGCGATAGTCACCTCGATCGCGAAACCAGCGTCGCCGCCATCTACTACGCCATCATGGCCATTAACATGGCGGTAGAGATGATGTGCCACGCCTATACCCTGTCGCACTATCGGGCGACAAAAAATGAAGAGGCCTACCGCCTGTATAGCCTGATGGATAACGTGCCGCTGGAATATGGCAAGCAGCAGGCCTCGCTCTCCGGATGGGAAAATAGCGCTATTTTTAATATCGTTAGCGATAATAAGACAGATATTAACGGCGCGTTATTATCTGATTCGGAATTTGGTCTGTGGTTCCGCCATAAATGCGTGCGTTATTTTAACAAAAATCCGCAAATGGAGGAGATCGCCGACTTAATTAGCAAGGTGGATGCGCTGTTATCCGCCTGGAAATCCTCGTCGGACGGTTCTGAGTATAAAAATACGCAGGCTCTGCTGCAGGGGATTCATATCCATTGCCAGCAGATCGGCAGCCAGCTGGGGGTACTCTTTAGCAGCCTGTCGCAGATGCAAAGCGGTAAGGATTCGCTGACCAGCCTGCTGAACCGTCGCTATCTGCCGGTTGTCCTCAAGCATGAAGTGACGCTGGCGATGGAGTATGAGCTGCCGATGACGGTGGCGATTATCGATATTGACCACTTTAAAGAGATCAATGATAGCTGGGGCCATATGGTCGGCGACCGGGCCATCAAGCACGTTGCGGAGCTGCTCAGCGATAATATTCGATCCAGCGATTATATCTTCCGCTACGGCGGCGAGGAGTTTCTGCTGGTGCTGGTGGAGACCGGCGCGGCGGAAGCCTTTACTATCCTTGAACGGCTGCGTAAAAAAATCAGCCAGCTGGCGTTTAGCGTTGGCGCTGACAATGAGATTTCGATTACCGCCAGCATCGGCTACGCCGTCCACACCGGTCACCCGGACTACAATCTTCTGCTGCGCGACGCCGACAGCGCACTGTACGTCGCCAAGCGCGATGGGCGCAACTGCGTGAAGCTGCATGAAGGCGACGGGAATTAATCTGCCGAGCCCTTCCCGGAGGCGGCGCGCTGCGCCTGTCCGGGCTACCTGATCGCAGACGGCAGTAAACCCGTAGCCCGGTAAGGCGACAGCCACCACCGGGGAATAAACCGCAGAATATCTTCCGGTCGGGCGCCATCCCGGAGGCGGCACGCTGCGCCTGTTCGGGCTACCTGGCTGCAGACGGCTGTGAATCTGTAGCCCGGGCAAGGCGCGTCGAGCGCCGCCCCCGGGAGAGATGCGGCAGCGGATTTCAATGCGGCGAGATCTCCGTGCCTCAGAACAGCACCGGCAGCCCCAGGCCGCGTTTCACTTCATGCAGCGTCCGTTGTGTCAGCAGATGCGCCCGCTCGCTTCCCCGGCGCAGCAGCGCCAGCAGCATGCCTTTATCCTGAATATAGATCGCCCGGCGTTCGCGTATCGGCGCCAGCAGCTCCTGTAAGCAGGTCTCCAGCGCGTTTTTGCACTGCCTGTCTCCCAGCCCTCCGCGCTGATAGTGGGCTTTCATCTCGGCCACGAAGGTTTTATCGGTATGGAAGGCATCAAGATAAGTAAACACCACGTTGCCTTCTACCTGACCCGGGTCGGCGACCCGCAGGTGATTCGGGTCGGTGTACATGGCGCTGACCGCACGATGGATCTCCTCTTCACTGGCCGAAAGGGTGAGCGTGTTCCCCAGCGATTTCGACATTTTGGCATTGCCATCGATGCCCGGCAGGCGACTGACGTCGCTGAGCAGCGCTTTGCAGTGCTGTAAGATCGGCGTCGTCGTCAGGCTATTCATTTTGTGCACGATCTCATTGGTCTGTTCAATCATCGGTAGCTGATCGTCGCCGACCGGCACCAGTTCGGCCTTAAAGGCGGTGATATCGGCGGCCTGGCTAATGGGATAGGCTAAAAATCCCACCGGCAGCGAGCGGGAAAACCCCTTCTGAGCGATTTCATTTTTTACCGTCGGATTACGTTCAACCCGGGCGACGGTGACGATATTCATATACAGCGCGCTGAGTTCGGCCAGCGCCGGCAGGGCGGATTGCAGGCAAATGGTGGTCTTCTGCGGATCGATGCCGACGGCGAGATAATCGGCCATCACCTCAAGGATATTGCTGCTGATTTTTTGCGGGTTGCTGCCGTTGTCGGTCAGTCCCTGGAGATCCGCGACGAGGATAAACTGCTGGTGGTCATGCTGGAGCTGCACGCGCTGGCGCAGGGAACCGACGTAGTGTCCGAGGTGCAACTGGCCGGTAGGACGGTCGCCGGTCAGAATAGTTTGGCTGGTGCTCATGAGTGACTCCTTAGGATGCTATCAGGCCGAAGGGCGACACTCAAAAACAACAAAGCCGCCTTCCGGCGGCTTTGAATAGAGGAAACGTGACATCTTGCCGCCTGTTATGCAGGCAGCCACCAACGGCGGAGGTGAGAAATGACAACGTTTCTGTTCATCTTTTTATCCTGCCACGAAAAGCCGCGGCAGTAAAAGCCCTTTTTCATTCAGCGATAAACCGGCAGCAGGTTAAAGCTGGATAAGATATGAATTATTGCGTTGGCGCCGCCGAAGCACAAAATCAGGATAATCATGGCATTGCCGCCCCATACCCGATAGTTCGGGCTGCCGAAACGCCTGCGTGAGGCGCGCGCCAGCAGGGCGGGGACGATAGCGGCCCAGACGGTGGCGGCGAGACCGGCGAAGCCAATAGCGTAGATAAAACCGTTAGGCCACAGCAGCCCGCCGGCGATCGGCGGCAGAAAGGTCACCAGCGCGGTTTTAAACCGCCCCAGCCGGCTATCGTCAAACTTAAACAGATCCGCCAGATAATCAAACAGGCCGAGAGTCACGCCCAGGAACGAGCTGGCGACGGCGAAGTTGGAAAAGACGGTCAGCAATAAATCGAGGGTCGAACTGTTCAACAGGCCGCTTAAGGTCTGCACCAGCACGTCGATATTGCCGCCTTTTTCGGCGATAGCGATAAACGCCGGGCGCGGAATATTGCCCATCGTGCCGACCAGCCAGATGATATACAGCACCAGCGCCATCAGCGTGCCGAGCAGCAGGCAGCGGCGAATGGTAAGCGGATCTTTACCGTAGTACTTCATCAGGCTGGGGACGTTGCCGTGATAGCCAAATGAAGCCAGGCAGAACGGCAGCGTCATCAGAACGTAGGGTAGATAGGATGCATTGGTTTCCGCGCGGTTAAACAGAATCGCGGGCTCCACGTGCCACATCAGGCCGCCAAAGGTCATAAAGAAGGTGAGGATTTTAGCGCCCAGCACGATAGTCGTCATCCGGCTAACCGCTTTCGTACTCAGCCAGACAATAAAGGCGACGATCAGCGCAAACGCCAGGCCGCCTAAGCGCGCCGGTACCGCGAGATCCATTTGCGCAAAAGTATGCTGAATAACTGAACCGCTGGCGGAAATATAGGCGTAGGTCAGGATATATAATACGAAGGCGACGGTCAGGCCGTTAATAATATTCCAGCCGTTTCCGAGTAAATCCTTGGTAATCGTGTCGAAGCTGGCGCCAATATGATAATTGAGATTGGCTTCGAGGATCATTAACCCGGAGTGCAGCATACAAAACCAGGTAAAGATGAGCGCCAGCAGCGACCAGAAAAACCAGGCGCCGGACATCACCACCGGTAAAGAAAACATGCCGGCGCCAATAATCGTGCCGCCGATAATCATCGCTCCGCCAATCAGCGATGGTGTATTAGTTGAGACCGCTTTTGAGACTGATAATGTAGCCATAAGGTGCATTCCTCACGTGGCTATATAGTAAATAACGGGCTGCGGGCAAACGGCTACCCGGCGCAACCCGAATGATTGAGCTTAAAGAGATGGATTTAAATTAATGGCGCTCCCGTTGCGAGAGCGCCAGGACGTTATTTATTTCACCGGTTTCAGTCTGGCGACGAAGTGGCGCAGTACCGGCGGCTCATAGGTAAAGGTCAGACCCTTAATCGTGGCGGCGCGCGCCTTAACGGCGATCAGCGCATCAGCGATATAGTCCATGTGATCGTTGGTATAAACCCGGCGCGGAATGGTCAGGCGCAGTAGCTCCATCGGCGACGCCTTCTGTTTGCCGGTTTGCGGATCGCGGCCCAGCAGCAGGGAGCCGATTTCCACGCTGCGGATGCCCGCTTCCAGATACAGCTCGTTGTTTAGCGCGTGCGCCGGGAACTGCTCCGGTGGGATATGCGGCAGCAGCAGCTTAGCATCGACGAACACCGCATGGCCGCCGGTCGGATACTGAATCGGAATGCCGCCTTCGCGCAGGCGTTCGCCGAGGTATTCCACCTGATTGATGCGATAAGCGAGGTAATCCTCGTTGGTTCCTTCTTCCAGGCCGATAGCCAGCGCCTCCATATCGCGTCCCGCCAGGCCGCCGTAGGTGACAAAGCCTTCCATCGGCACGCAGCGGATGCGCACTTCGTTGAAGAGATCTTCGTCATCGCGGAAGCAGCACAGGCCGCCAATATTCACCATCGGGTCTTTCTTGGCGGACATGGTCAGCATATCGCCGTACTGGTACATCTCAAGAATAATCTCTTTCACCGATTTATCGGTGTAGCCCTCTTCGCGCTGTTTAATAAACCAGGCGTTTTCGCAGAAGCGGGCGGAGTCGATCACCACCGGAATATTATTCTGACGCGCAATCTGATACACCTCGCGCATATTCGCCAGCGATACCGGCTGGCCGCCGGAGCTGTTACAGGTGACGGTGGTAATAATCGCCGCCACGTTTTCCGCGCCGTGTTCGGCGATGGTCGCTTTCAGCAAATCAATATCAAAGTTGCCTTTCCAGTCGTACCACGAGGTGGTGTCGAAGGCTTTCGGCGTCACCACGTTAATGGCTTTCGCGCCGTTGAGCTCCACGTGCGCGGCGGTGGTATCGAAGTGGAAGTTGGAAATAAACACCGGATGCGCCGACTTGCGGCGAGCAATCAGGCTCGGGAACAGAATCTGCTCCGCGCCGCGCCCCTGGTGGGTGGGAATGGTATAGGGATAGCCGATAATCTCTTTGACCTTTTCGCACAGATGCTGATAGTTACGCGACCCGGCGTAGGCTTCGTCGCCCATCATCAGCCCGGCCCACTGATGGTCGCTCATCGCGCCGGTGCCGGAGTCGGTCAGCAGGTCGATATACACGTCCTGGCTATTGAGCAAAAACGGGTTATAGCCCGCCTCTTCCAGCGCTTTGACGCGATCGTCAAAAGTGGTCATACGAATGTTTTCGACCATTTTAATGCGGAACGGCTCAGGGATACGTTTCATTTATTTTCTCCATGGGGATGCTGTGCCGCGTTTGGCTATTTGGCGACAAATAAAAAGCGCAACAAATAGCGACTAAACGCAGTGCTGAATTAATTTTTTTAGAGAGTGAACAGCAGCGGAGAATTAACGAGGGAAGTCGTTGGAGATGCGGTGATCTAAATTATACCAGTCGTCCAGGCCGCCCTGGGCAATGAGACGATAAATCGATTTTTGCGTCATGACATCGTCCTCTGTGGGTGAAGGGATGCCATAAAAATAAGGTAAAATGAGAAAATAACCACGATTAAAATCACAAAAAATTATTTATCGATAAGCGGAGTATAAAAATTTGACGCTTGTCGTCTTTTTAGCGTTATTGATTAGCAGGCGATGGTTTTTTGTTTTTTTATTACGCCAATAACGGTTTATTAAGTGAGGTTTTTAGCGCCTTCACCGCAATCAATGAAGGCGCTGGCGGAGCTTACATGCTGGAGAAGACGTTCATAATGATGCCGCCGGAGATGATCAGCACCATGGCGAGGATGGCCGGGATATCCGGTTTTTGCTTATAGAGGATCATCGAGCAAATCGTGACGCCGACGATGCCAAAGCCGCACCACAGCGAGTAGGCAACGCCGACCGGAATAGTGCTCATCGCGCGGGTGAGGGCGAAGTAGCACAGGCCGTAGGCGCAGACCACCAGCACCGACGGCGCCAGCTTGCTGAAGCCGTTGGTCTTTTTGATCATCGACGTGCCGGTGATTTCGGAGCCGATAGACAGCGCCAGCCATAAAAATCCGAGGTTAAACATATGCGGTTCCTTTTCTGTTAGTTGGCGACTTTTTTGTCCAGGGATGCAGCGGCAGCGGCCGGTTGCGCGGGCGCTTCCTCGCTCTCTTCGCTACCCATTTTGGAAAACAGGTTCATGATTACGATACCGCTGGCGATAACCGCCATGCCGATAATGGCGGCGGTGTCCGGGTGCTGGCCGTAAAACGCCATTCCCAGCGTCGACACCACGAGGATGCCGGTACCGGACCAGGTGGCGTAGGCCAGACCGACGGGAATATCCTTCACCGCGCGGGACAGCGAGTAGTAGCAGGTGCAGTACAGCAGCACCAGCAGCCCGAGCAGCAGCATTTTGGTCATCCCTTCACTGCTGCCGAACATTTTGAGGGTGGAGGTGGCTGAGGTTTCGGAAACGATAACCAGCAGCATCCATAGCCAACACTTTGTTTTTGAAGACATAAGTTAAACTCCGGGTTTACTATTTAAGGTAAGGTTCTTTTTTCTGTTTTTTAAAAAATCGCTAGCGGCATCGGTCAACTGCGCTTCAGGGGTACAGGCCAGCGCCGGATTATTCACCACGTCTGTGACAGTGAGATAACGCCGCGGGCTGCTCGCCGGCGCCGCCGTCGCTTCGCGACCCGACGCCAGCTTCTCCAGCAATTCGTTCATGGTGCACAGCGTGACGCCGCATTCGGCCAGGCGGGCCAGCGTGGCCTGCATATGCCCGGCGTAAGCGGTATCAGGCTGCGCGCCCCGCAGATGGTTAAGCTCGCTAGCGGGATCGCAGTGATAGCGCAGCGCCAGCACCGGCAGGCCGCTCAGCAGGGCATCGTGCACGCGGCGGGCAACGGGACTGTGCAGGGAACCCTTCAGCAGATCCGCCGCCAGCGGGTAGTCGAGAAACGGCAGCAGCAGCGCCTTATACGAGGCCGAAGGCAGCGCATGTTGCCAGTCCGCCGCCGCCAGCGTTTTACCGATAGCCTGCCACTGCTCGCCGTCGTCAATCCCGCTCTCCAGCGCCAGGTGTAGGCTCTCGCCGCAGCCGGCCAGCCGCTGGCGAATAGCTTGCCGGTAGCCCGCCGCGGCGGTCACCATCACCAGTACCGGCGGCCGCAGACGCTGAATAATGCGTTCAACCAGGTCTTCCATCTGTTGGTTGGTCATGGCGAGCCTCCGTTAGCCGATGAGCGTGACCTGCGCGCCGTTTTTCAAGCCGGCGGCGTTGGCCTCTTCGGTATCGATATGAAACTCCAGCGCGAAGTCTTCGCGCACCCGCACCACCACTTCATCGAAGGTCAACTGGCGTTCGCCATCGCTGCGTACGCTAACCTTCTGGCCGTTGGCGACGTTCAACTGGCGGGCGTCCTGCGGCGACATATGGATATGCCGCCAGGCGCAGATCACCTGAGATCGCAGCTCAACGTGGCCAGCCGGACCGATCAGCAGCGCGCTGCCCGCGTTCTCCAACTGGCCAGATTCACGAACCGGCGCTTTGATGCCGAGGGTAAAGCAGTCGGCGCGGGAGATTTCCAGCTGCGATACCGGGCGGGTTGGGCCGAGGACGCGCACCTGGGTGAGCGAGCCCTTCGGACCGACCACGGTGACGCACTCCTGGGCCGCGAACTGCCCCGGCTGGCGCAGCGGTTTAAACGGCGTCAGGACGTAGCCCTTGCCAAACAGCGCTTCGACGTCCTGCTGCGCCAGATGGACGTGGCGGTTAGAGATGCCGACCGGAATAGCCGGAGCAACGTGGCTCAGGCGGGCGGCGATTTTTTCATGGAGCAGGGTGTCGATCATGCCTTCTTCCCTTTCCTCATCGCCGCGTTTTTATCTTCCGTCGGCGCAGGCGCGGCGGCGGGTTCAGTGGGTTCCCTTGTTTCCACAGCGGCGGGCGCGACGGCTTCAGCCTCAAGCGGCGCGGCAGCGGCAGCTTCCGCGCGCGGCGGACGGCCTTTAAGGGCGCTGAGGGCGTCCACGATGCTGCGCTCCGGACGGGCGATCGTCAGGGATTTAACCTGCGGGTCGATGAGCGCGGCGACGGCGACGCCGCGTTCGATAGCGGTGTGAATCGCGCTGATCTCACCTTCAAAGCAGACGCTCACCAGCCCCGAACCGACTTTGCGGTAGCCAATGCAGGACACGCCTGCGCTTTTACAGGCGGCATCCACGGCCTGAACGGCGGCAACTAATCCTCGCGTTTCAATTACGCCTAAACTTTTCATTGTCGGCTCCTGTTAATGGCGGACTAAGCGAATATCAAAATCAAACTGCGTGAAGAACGTTTCCAGCCGGTCTAACTCTGCGGCGGAATACGTTGGGTCCCGGGTAATGGGATAGGGCATATCGAGGCGCTCATATTTTTTGCGCCCGAGCTGGTGGTACGGCAGCATATCGATGCGGCGGATATTTCCGCGCTTCGCCAGCTTTTGTACGTAATCAATGGCCCCGGTAATGGCATCGAACGAGTCGTTATAGCCGCGAACCAGCGGCATGCGGATAATGACGTTAGCGCCAGAATCGACCAGCCACTCCAGGTTGCGGCGAATGCCTTCGTTACCGATGCCAAATAACGCTTTATGCTGCTCGCTGTTAATTTGCTTAATATCGAATAAGAAGGTGTCGGTCACCGGCGCCAGCTTTTGATAATTGGCCAGCGGCGTGGTGCCCTGCGTTTCCACGGCGGTATTGAGCATCATCTTTTTGCATTCGCTAAAGAGCGCGACGGCAAAATCGGTTTGCAGGCTCATTTCACCGCCGCCGATGGTCACGCCGCCGCCGGAGGAGATATAAAAGTCGTAGTCCTGCATGATGATTTCCATCAGTTCGCTGACGGTGACATCTTTGCCCATAATATCCAGCGCGTTCTGGGTGCAAATCTCTTCACACTTGCGACAGCCGATACAGTCTTTATTACGATTGACGAAATGCTTCATTTCGCCGTTTTCTTCCGCCCGATAATGAATACCCGCCGGGCAGACGTTAACGCAGTCGCCGCAGTTAATGCATTTATCCTGCGAGAACATCACCTGAAACTGGCTGGCCAGCCCTTCCGGGTTGGCGCACCACGGGCAGCGAATATTGCAGCCTTTGAAAAAAACCAGCGTGCGAATACCATCGCCGTCATAGATCGAATATTTCTGAATATTGAAAATTCGCCCGGTTAATTCTTTATTCACATTTGCCCCCACAAAAATAGCCTGGACATCCTTGTCCACCAACGTCCGTGTCTTTATCAGAACTTCTCAATCACCGTGCGGCTGATGATTTCGTCCTGAACTTCTTTGCACAGTTCAACGAAGTAGGCGCTGTAGCCCGCCACGCGGACGATCAGGTCGCGGTACTTTTCCGGCTCCTGCTGGGCTTTTTTCAGCACTTCGTTATCGACATAGCTGAACTGCATCTGGCCGTTGCCGAGAATCGACGCGGTGCGCAGCAGGGTAATCAGGCCGTGACGACCTTCCGGGGTATCCAGCAGCCCTTTGAGGAACTTGAAGTTGTGCACCATGCCGATGTTCATGGTTTCGACGTTCATCTTGCTCACCGACTTGATGATCGCCGTCGGACCCTGCTTATCCGCGCCCTGAGTCGGGCTGATGCCGTCGGAGAGCGGCATCCACGCCAGGCGGCCGTTCGGCGTGGCGTTGGTCAGCTCGCCGATCGGCGTGTTGTTGGAGATAGACAGGGTGCCGTGGCTCAGGGTGGAGTAGAGCATCTTGTACTTACGGCACTCGCGCTCGGTCCACTCGGTGATATCCAGCGCATACTGGTCAACGTAGTTATCATCGTTGCCGTATTTCGGCGCGTTGAGGCAGTCGCGGCGCAGGCCTTCGAAGCCTTCGAAGTTCGCCAGCAGCGCGTCGCGCACCTGCTCGAGGGTGTATTTCTTCTCTTCAAATACCAGCTTACGAATCGCCGCCATGGAGTCGACGTAGGTCGCCAGACCGGAGAAGATCAGTCCCGGGCCGTGGTTGATCATCGCGCCGCCGGCGGCAACGTCTTTGCCTTTTTCCATGCAGCCTTCCACCAGCAGCGACATCAGCGGCTTCGGCGCCACGTCGCGGTGCACGCGCTGGCTGATGACCGTACCGATCGCCGACAGACGCACGATATGGGCGATCTGCTGTTTCACCGCCGCGTCGAATTCTTCGAAAGTGCGCAGGTCGCGCAGGTCGCCGGTATCCAGCCCCTGATAGCTGTCGAACAGCACCATCCGGCCGCGGTTTAAAACGAACTCAATGGCGATGGGCCACTGGGTGTAGCCGGTGGAGGTCCACTGATAGATGCGGCCGGATTTCTGCGGTTCGACGCAGCCCATCAGGCAGTAATCGCGGGCGTCTTCGAAATCGAAGCCTTTACGCAGCATCATCTTGATATGGGAGTCGTCGAAGTGGCAGGCCGGGAAGCCCATCCCCGCTTTCACCACGTCAACGATTTTTTCCATGTACTTCTGCGGCGACTGGTTGTGAATACGGCAGGCCAGCGACGGCTGGTAAACCTTCACGAAGCGCACGGCATCCATAATCAGATAAGTGAGGTCGTTACAGGCATCGCCGCCGGAGCGCTTCTGGCCGCCGACGGTCAGGTTGATAAACGGCTGATAGCCGGCGAAATATTTCGCCCCCAGCTCGCTGGACATCCACATCAATTCGGCGCACTTGATAATAAACGCCTGCATCATCTCCAGCGCGCTATCGTGGGTCAGGCGGCCTTCGCGGATATCGGCTTCGAACATCGGGTAGCAGTACTGGTCAACGCGACCCAGCGACAGGCCGGTCTGGTTCTCTTCAATTTCAAACAGCGACTCGACCGTCCAGATGCTTTGCAGCGCTTCCTGCAGGGTTTTCGGTGGATTCGCCGGGACGTTCTGGTTCACCTCGGCGATAGTCAGCAGCTCGGCGCGGCGCTGGGCGTTCTGCTCAATCGCGGCCAGTTCGCGGGCGCGGGCGGCGATGCGGTGGGAGTAGTTAATGACCCCTTCGCAGGTTTCAATCGCCGCCTTGTAGTAGTAGATACGGTCGATATCTTCCGGGTTTTCCATGCTCAGGCTGGCGAGATGCGCCTCGGCGTCGGCCTTAATGCCGTTCATCCCTTTGGTGAACAGCAGCACGTCGTAGCCCGGGCAGGTGTCGCCGCCGCCGTTGATCTGGTGGTAGGAGAGGTCGCTGACGAAGGTTTCGCCGCTGAATGCCCATACGCCCGCTTCGCGGTACTGGGCTTCGCAGATTTCGTCCAGCGAGCGGCCTTCCCAGAACGGTACGATCTCTTCGCGGATGGTTTTTTTATCTGCTTCGCTGATCTCAAACGGATCCTGCGGACGGGTGCTCATGGTATCGAGTTCGTCGCGCACCCAGCGCCAGGCGATATCCGGCGAGAACGCGCCCGCGCGCGGCTTGCCGCACGGATGACCGACGATCAGCTCATCGTTCTGAATCAGAATCGGCGCGGTTTCGCAGGCGTGGCGGAAGGCTTTGGCGCGCAGCAGAATCGTCGGCATCCCCGGATTGGCTTTCACCACTTCGGTAAAGGCCAGCGCGCGGTAAATGGAGACGCTCGGGCGCACGGTCAGGTAGTGGTTGCGCAGGCGCTGCATACGCGGGGTTAAACCTTCTGCCGCTGGCGTTTCGCTACAGGCAGCGAACGGCGCGGCGGAAACTGGCTTCGCGCCGCTGAACAGACGCACCGGCAGATGCAGGGCGCTGAGGTTTTGCTGCGCGCTGAGGAACATGTCGGAGAGTTCGTTGATGCGCGCGTTCTCGAGGCTTGCGCCGTGCAGCAGGGCGTCGAACATCGGATAACCGTCGATAGCGCAGGCGGCGCGGACTTCACTCAGTTCCGCCAGCTTGAACCACAGCGATTCGACGATTTCATACGCCTGCTGCGGGGACAGCGCGCCGTTGTTGATATCGTGCTGGTAGTACGGCAGCAGGGCTTTGTCGGCGCCTTCCGGGTTGACGGCGTAGCTGCCGTTATCCAGCTGAAGCGCCAGCTGGAACAGATAAAAGGCCTGACACGCTTCTTTAAAGCTGCGCGCCGGATGGGCCGGAACGTGGTGCAGAATGGCGGCGCTGTCCAGCAGTTCCGCTTTGCGGTAAGCGTTAGTTTCCGCGGCGGCAAGCGTTTCCGCGCTGTTGGCCAGGTTTTGCGCCAGCGCCAGCAGGGCATCGCAGGCGTAGATGGCCGCGCGGCAGCCGTTGACTTCGTCCATGCCGCTGCGGCTAACGGCGCTGCCCAGCGCGCGGGTTTTCTCTTCCAGCTGATGTTTGATCGCCAGTACGCCTTTCTCCACTACCAGCTTATAGTCCGGGGAGTCGAGGTCGCTGTTCAGATTAAGAAACTGGAACGCGGACGGGCGATGCGTAGCGCTTTCGTCGTGGAAAATCGCCCCGTGCGGCTTGCGTGTCTGGTTGCCGACGATCAGTTCGTCGGCGCTGATGCTCAGCGGCAGCTGGCGCATCAGTTCATAGAAGCGGCGCGCCGGTTTGACGGCGGCGGGAACCCCGGCGATATCGCCATCAAGGGCGCTCAGCGTGGTGGCATGTTCGGTGCACAGGGTGCTTTTTTGTGAGAGTAAACGTTCTGCCAACACTTTGACGCGCGGCGTTAAGCTGTAGTGTGCCATGGGTAAGGTTCTCCAGTTCTTGTTATCAGGCGTTACCGGTCCACGCCCGGCGATAGAGTTCGGTTAATGCGTGAGCGTCCGGCGCGCGTGGGTTCGTCGGCGTACAGCTGTCGCGCAGCGCCTGGCCGACCATCTCCGTCAGCCGTTGTTCAAAATCGGCAGCATCGATGCCGGTGTCGCGAATACCGGTCGGCATGCTCATTTCGTCTTTTAGCGCCTGAATGGCGACCAGCAGGCTGGCGACGCCCTGGCGGGTATTGGCCGCAGGCAGGTCCAGCAGATGGGCTAATCGGGCATATTTGCGGGCGGCATCGGTAGCGCACTGCCCTTGATAATCGGCGTTCCACGCCACCACTTCCGCCATTAGTAGCGCGTTGGCGCGACCATGCGGCACGCGGAAAACGCCGCCCAGCGCGTGGGCGAGGCTGTGGGTGATGCCGAGCGAGGCGTTGGTGAAGGCCATACCCGCCATGCAGGAGGCGTTGTGCATCTTTTCGCGCGCCAGCAGGTCGCCGCCGTTACGCCAGCAGGTCGGCAGGTAGCTAAACACCTGCTGCACCACTTTCTCCGCCAGCGCATCGGAAAAGTCGCTGGCGGCGCGGGAGACATAGGCTTCCAGCGCGTGACACAGCACGTCCATCCCGGTATCGGCGGTGATCGCCGGCGGCACCGAGGCCACCAGAGCCGGGTCAAGAATGGCGATATCCGGCAGCAGCGACGGGTCCACCAGCACCAGCTTCTCGGCGTGGGCCTTCACCACCGAAAAGGCGGTGACTTCCGAGCCGGTGCCGCTGGTGGTGGGGATCGCCACAAAGCAGGGCGGCTCGCGGTGAGCGTCCGGACGGGTTTGCGCCAGGGCGAAAATAACCGCTTTGGCTGCATCAATCACCGAACCGCCGCCCAGCGCGATAACCAGATCCGGATAGCTGCTATCCATCCGCTTCATACCGCGCACTACGGTGGCGATATCCGGGTCGGCCACCACGTCGTCCCAGACCTGGAAAGCGATGCCGCGCGCATTGAGGATCTGCGTGACGCGATCGGCGAGGCCAAACTTAACCATCGCCTGGTCGGTGACCAGCAGCACGTTGCGGGCGGGCAGCTCGTTCAGGATGGCAAGCGCATCCTGACCAAAGCGAATCCGGGGTTTCAGCAAAAATTCACTCATTGGGTTATTGACTCCTTAAGCGTCCCGAAACACGTTCTCGACAATGGCGACCACCGACATGGCCTTGTAGCGCTCTTTGTTGAGCGCCAGGTACTCTTCGGCCAGCACGATGTCGTGCATACCGGCGCCGACGCTGTCAACGGCAACCCAGGTGTGGTCTTTCATCGGCTGCTGGTCATCATCCAATTTGACGATCAGCAGCAGGTTGCTGCCCCGTAGCTCATCGCATTTCTGCGTGGCGACGACATGTCCGACTACCTTTGCGAGAATCATTGTTTTTATCGCCTTATATCAATGTGTTACTTACCAAGGCGTTCCAGCACCTGGCGGATGACGCGTTCCACGTTTTGCTCATTAATTTCGCTTTCCGCGCCGACGGCGGCAGTCGCAAAGCGATCGTCGGCGCTGGCCGGATGGGCTGCAGTGGCGGCGGCCGCCGGGGCGTTAAAGCGCTCATCGTCGAAGATGCTGCGGTTCGGGCCGGCTGCCGGGCTGACGATGATCGGCTGCGGTTCCGGGCGGCTGCCCGGCGCGCGCAGCTCATCGATGGAGCGCACGCCGTAGCCCACTTTGCGGATGTTGAGCAGGTTCATCGGCCCGACGTTGTCCGAGCTGGAGCCGCCGCCGACCGCGCCGCAGCCGAGGGTCAGGGCCGGGGTGATGTTGGTGGTCGCGCCGATGCCGCCCAGCGCCGCCGGGGTGTTGATCAGAATGCGGTTAACCGGTTTTTCCAGGCAGAACTGGCGGATGACGTCCTGATTACGGGTGTGGATCACCAGCGTGTGGCCGAGGCCTTCGTTGGTCAGTAGCTCTACCACGCGGTGGCAGGCGGCTTTCCAGTCCTCTTCGACGTACAGGCCGAGTACCGGGCACAGTTTTTCCCGCGAGTAGGGGTTGGTATGCGATACCGTAGTTTGCTCGGCAATCAGCACTCGGGTGCTGGCCGGAACGCAGAAACCGGCCATCTGGCTCAGATACAGCGCGGTTTTACCGACCACTTTGGGGTTGATGGTGCCGTTGGGGCGCAGCAGCAGGGCCGCCATTTTTGCCGCTTCGCTTTCGTTCATGAAGTACGCGCCCTGGGCTTCCAGTTCGCGGTGCACCTCGTCGTAAATGCAGCGCTCGACGATAATCGACTGCTCGGAGGCGCAGATCACGCCGTTATCGAAGGTTTTGCTGGTGATGATATCTTTCACCGCGTGGGGGATATCGGCGCTGCGTTCGATAAACGCTGGGCCGTTACCCGGGCCGCCGCTGATGGTCGGCGTGCCGGACGCGTAGGCGGCGCGCACCATACCTTCGCCGCCGGTCGCCAGGATCAGCGACACGTCTTTGCTGTGCATCAGCTCTGAGGTGGCTTCGAGGGTCAGCTGGCTAATGGCGTCGACGCTACCGGCAGGCGCCCCTGCGGCTTCCGCCGCGCGCTTCACGATTTCAATCGCTTTCCAGCTGCACTGACGGGCGCCGGGATGCGGGGAGAAGATAATTGCGTTGCCGGCCTTCAGGGCGATCAGCGTTTTATAGATGACGGTGGAGGTCGGGTTGGTCGACGGTACCAGCGCGCAAATCACCCCCAGCGGCACGCCCACGTCCATCACTTTTTGTACCTGATCGTCATGAATGATGCCGACGGTCTTCATATCTTTGATGGCGTCGTAGACGCGCAGCGAGGCGAAGCGGTTCTTCAGCACTTTGTCCTGCCAGTTGCCAAAACCGGTTTCTTCCGCAGCCATTTTCGCCAGCGCTTCGGCATGATGCGCCGCTTCCTGGGCCACGTTCTTCACGATGGCGTCGATTTGCTGCTGCGAAAAGGTGGCCAGAATCGCCTGCGCCTTTTTGGCATTGCGCACCAGCTCCCGGGCGTTCTGCCGGGACTGCAAATCGTTATCCAGTTCAATCATGAGTCTATCCTTCATCAGACTAAAAGAGTGGAGACGGGGCGCGCCCTGTCAGGTCATGCTTTGTGCTGCGCCGCGATTTTTTCGATGTCGTTATGCGGACGCGCGATGACGCGAGAGGTGACGACTTCGCCGATGCGTTTTGCCGCTTCCACGCCGGAATCCACCGCGGCATTCACCGCGCCGACGTCGCCTTTCACCATCGCGGTGACGAGGCCGGAGCCGACGTTTTCATAGCCAATCAGCTCCACGTTGGCGGCTTTACACATCGCATCCGCGGCTTCGATACAGGCCACCAGACCTTTGGTTTCGATAAGACCAAGCGCTTCTTTCATCAGGTTTTTCTCCGGTTAATCCATGATTTTGTAATGCGAGACGATTTTGTTGATGTCGTTGTGCGGGCGGGCGATAACCAGCGAAGTCACTACCTCACCGATGCGC
The DNA here is from genome assembly GCF_002556465.1 of Klebsiella sp. MBT K-1. NCBI lineage: Bacteria > Pseudomonadati > Pseudomonadota > Gammaproteobacteria > Enterobacterales > Enterobacteriaceae > Klebsiella > Klebsiella sp. MBT K-1. Next base: position 23,460 of record NZ_PDEL01000029.1, read on the forward strand.
TGCGCGGATTCGACGCCGGAATCCACCGCCGCTTTCACCGCGCCGACGTCGCCCTTCACCATCGCGGTGACGAGGCCGGAGCCGACGTTTTCATAGCCAATCAGTTCAACGTTGGCGGCTTTACACATCGCATCCGCCGCTTCGATACAGGCCACCAGCCCTTTGGTTTCAATCAGACCTAATGCATCACCCATTTGCGTTCTCCTGGCCATCAGGCCTTGTGTTTAATGACGATTTTGTTGATGTCGTTATGCGGACGAGCGATAACCAGCGAGGTCACCACTTCACCGATGCGCTGCGCGGATTCGACGCCGGAATCCACCGCCGCTTTCACCGCGCCGACATCGCCCTTCACCATGACGGTCACCAGCCCCGAGCCGATGTTTTCATAGCTAATCAGCTCAACGTTGGCGGCTTTACACATCGCATCCGCTGCTTCAATGCAGGCCACCAGACCTTTGGTTTCGATAAGCCCTAATGCATCACCCATGGTTTCTCCTTCAGAACAGGTTTTGTGATTCGGGAAAACCGTCCGCGTAACGACGTCAGGACGCGGAAGCGGCGTTCGGGGTTCACTATAGGGAATGGCGAATGAAGTGAAATTTAAATCTGCTTAATGTGTATTTTTAGTTTTTTACTCTGTAAATTAGATTTAAAAAGCGGACGATTTATGCGTTTGTGCTGCTTGACGGAGGAGGATTGAGTGACATTTGCGGCGTTTTTTTCACCCTTTAGCCGAAAGCGAAATGATGTTAATAAGTTGCTAATTTATTGCAGATCAGGGGTAATTTGACGATGTATGAAGTGTGGAGAGGATCGTGTTTTATTCGGCAGGCTAAATGCAAAACGTGCGGTTTTACTAAAGCGGAAGCGATGAAGGAAAAGCGGGTGTGAGCTTAGTCAAGTTTGCTGCCGGACTTCAGCGTGCAGACGTAGAGCGGTGAGTTGATAGAGCTGAGAAGAATGGCTTTCTCATTGAGCTTCTGCGCGTTGAGGAACAGGCCATCGTGGCTGTCGGACATCTCGCGCATAAAGTAGTCGAAGATCACGTCCGGCGACTCATCGATGGACGAGGCGCTGGATTCCCACTTGCTGATGCGATAGTGGCGCTCGGTGGTGGAGATGCGTTTGCTGGTGTAGCTGAATTTGACGTAGCGCTGGAGATAGAGCCAACCGGCGGCGGAATCGGTATAGCCTTCGACGACCATCGACCCTTTTCCGTTGGCGGCGAAATTGAAATGGATATTGCCGTTGACGTTCTCTTTCTCCATGTTCTCAAAGCGCATAATCGCTTTGGTCGAGCAGCTCATCACCCCGCCGTTTTCGACCGGTAGCAGCTTCCAGGCGCAGAACCCGGCGGCGGCAATAAACACCAGGCTGGAGAGGGCGAAAAAGGGGCGCGGGGCGAGTCTCATTGCGGCTTCCATGAATAGTAAAAATAGTTATCGCAGTAGCTGAACGGGTTATCTTCATGCATCGCGCAGTGGGCGAGGAATACCCGGCCCAGGCCGTTGGTTTCCAGCCGGTCGCCATAGAAGAAGACAAAGCGTTCGCCGGGCTTGCACTCCAGCTTCAGGCGCTGGCGCACGACATCAAAATTCTTGCCATAGGCGGTTCCGGCAACGGAGCGCAGCATCTCATCGCTGGCCAGCAGCTCGCACTGGCTGTGGCGCATTTGCGTCAGGGTGATGGGGTGCGAAGTGTTGCCGCCGAGAAAGCTGCATACCACCAGCAGCAGGGCGATGGTGAGCAGGCAGCCGCCAGCCAGATACCAGCAGGTGCCGCGCGCGTGGCGGCTGGAAACGGTCTTTTTTTCTTCCGGGACCGCGGCCGGGTCTGGCTCAGTTTCTGCCGCGAGCGGCGGCTCCGGCTCCGGGCTGGCGTCGAGCATCTCGATAGTGAGATCCGGATTGAGCTGCAGTAGTCCGCGCGACACGGTGACGATAATGTTGTCGATATCGTAGTGGCGAAAGGTTTTGCGCAGCATGCTCAGATACTGATTGAGATTGCTGTTGGATGAAGTTAAACCGTTGTCATCCCAGACTTTTTTAAGCACCTCATCGCGGCTGACCACCTCGGTATGGCGCAGGAAGAACCACAGCAGCGCGTTGGCGGTGATGGACAGCTGGCTGTCCGCCTCATCGCTTCCCGGTAACGTTAGCGTGCCGTCCATTGCATCATAAATAAGACGGCCATGGATGTTATAGCGCATCGCGGCCTCAACATGCTTCACGCAGGAAGCGTCATCTTCGTCAGATCGCTGACCAGCGACTGCCGGTGCCCGGGGCTCATAGTGCGCCCCTCGGTTAATTCCGATAGCCAGATGCCGTCCGCCGCATAGCGCACCAGCGTGCCGGTATGGCTATTGTCCAGTTCATCACCTTTCGCCAGATGGTCGAGCATCCAGTCGCGCCAGCATTTTCGCAGCACCGGTTCATCCGGCATGGCCAGCGACAGCACCATCAGCTGGCGGCTCTCTTGAGTATCCGTAAGTTCCGGGGCCGACAGATAGTGCAGATAGGCGCGGGTAAAGCGGCCATAAGAGACGTTATCCGCGGCCATAAGCTCTGAAATCGCTTCTTCCATAATCGCCAGCAGGCGGGCAAAGAGGGCGAAAATCAGCGCCTGCTTGTTGGGGAAATGGTGCAGTAAACCGCCTTTGCTGACGCCCGCTTCGCGCGCAACGGCGTTCAGCGACAGCGAGGCGATGCCGTCCCGACCGGCAATGGTGGCCGCGGATTCCAGCAGCTGCTTATGCAGACGGACGGGATCTTTTTTACGATGTTGGGCTTCTATATTCATGGTCCGAATCATACCGACCAGACGGTATGATTATTCTTGATCGCTATCAATATGCGAAGGGGCGTAGCGGGGCGCGATGCCGTTATTGCGTGGAGGCTCACAGTTCACCTTATGAATTGTGGTGATATTCGCCGCGCCGCGAATATCACCCACCGAGATTCACATCGGCTTCACGTGGATAGCGAGGCCGTTTTCTCCAGGCGCCAGCTCCGGACGCAGGTTCAAAGAGGGGATCAGATAGTCGCCGTGATTCTGACGACGGAAGGGAATGGGCGGTGTGTCAGAGAGGGTATCCAGCCGCCGGGCCAGCTCCTCGCGCAGGATGGCGAAGCGCTGTTCATCGAGTTTGTCGGTGCGGTAGAACACCACTGGCGGCAGGACGTCAAAGCCGGGAAAGAACAGCATCCCGTGCTGAATGGGGAACAGGATATCGTCGATAGACCCGTTAATTCCGCGCGGCGCGTAGTGCTCCGCCCATCCGCCGGCGGTAACGACCAGCATCGCCCGTTTCCCCGCGAACGTGCCTTCGCCGTAGCGATCGCCCCAGTGGGTTTCGCTGTGCTCGCCGACGCCGTAGGCAAACCCGTAAGCGTAGACCCGGTCAATCCAGCCCTTCATGATGGCGGGCAGTGAAAACCACCATAGCGGGAACTGAAAAATCACCGTATCGGCCCACAGCAGCTTCTCCTGTTCGCCCACGATATCCGCGCTTTGCGTGCCGTTAGCGAAGGCGTATTGCGAATCCCGCGTCGCCCGCCAGCTTTCACCGACCGGCGGGGCGCTGCTGTCATCGGCATCAAATCCCGCCTTCCAGCGCATGGCGTAGAGGTCGGACACCTGCACCTCGTGACCGGCGTTTTGCAGATGCTGCACGGCAAAATCTTTCAGCGCGCCGTTCAGCGAGCGCGGCTCGGGATGGGCATAAACCAGTAATATTTTCATTGAAATCACCTCTGAGCAATGGAGAGCTGCAGAGTAGAGTCGGCGACGCTATAGTAGAAATGAATTGCTGCAATGACAGGTATAGTGATGATTAATCTCCAGGGGCTGGATCTCAATTTGCTGCGTACGCTGAACGTCCTGCTCAGCGAAAATAACGTCACCCGCGCGGCGCAGCGCCTCAATTTGTCGCAGCCGTCGGTCAGCGTCCAGCTGGCAAGGTTGCGCGAGATTTTCGCCGACCCGCTGCTGCTGCCTGGGCCGCGCGGAATGCAGCCCACCGCCCGCGCCGATGAACTGCGCGGGCCGCTGCGCGATGCGCTGCTGGCGCTGGAGCTGGCGGTAGCGCCGGTTCAGCCTTTTGACCCGGCCACGGCGGCGCAGACCTGGCGGGTGGCGGCGACGGACTATATGGCGTCGGCGATTTTGCTGCCGGTGCTCAATACCCTGCGCGTCGCCTCTCCGGCCAGCCGCCTGGCGCTGTTTGAGCTACAGCCCGCACGGCTGGTACAGCAGGCGGATCGCGATGAAGTGGATCTTTTTTTTCACACGCGCGACGGCGCGCCGCCCGGGCTGCATCAGCGTTTGTTGTTCCACGAACGCTACGTGCTGGCAGGGCGGGCCGGACATCCGGCGCTGCAGTCGCCATTAAGCCTGGCGCAGTTCTGCCAGCTGGAGCAGGTGATTGTCTCGCCGGACGGCGGAGGATTCAGCGCCGCGACCGATAACGCGCTGGCGAATCTCGGGCTGGCGCGGCGGGTTGTCCTTTCCGTGCCACATTTCCTGTTTATGCTGGAGACGCTGCGCAATAGCGAACTGGTGGCGGTGCTGCCGGAGCGGCTGGTGCGCGACGCTGGCGGCCTGACGGTGGTCGAACCGCCGCTGGCGGTCGCCGGGTTTGAGATGCTGATGCTGTGGCACGAGCGTTGGCACCGCGATCCGGCGCACCGGTGGCTGCGCCAGCAAATCGTATCGTCATTAGAGGGGAAGCCATGTTAAGCGGATTAAATCATCTGACTCTGGCGGTCAGCCAACTGGCGCCGAGCGTGGCGTTTTATCAGCAGCTGCCGGGGATGACGCTGCACGCCCGCTGGGATAACGGCGCGTATTTTTCCTGCGGCGACCTCTGGTTGTGCCTGTCGCTGGACCCGCAGCGGCGCGTTACCCCGCCGGAGGAGAGCGACTACACCCACTACGCGTTCAGCATTGCGGAAGAGGATTTCGCGCTTTTTGCCGGGCGGCTGAATGCGGCTGGCGTTCCGGTATGGAAAACCAATAAAAGCGAAGGTGCGTCGCACTATTTTCTCGACCCGGACGGCCACAAGCTGGAGCTGCACGTTGGCAACCTCGCCCGGCGCCTGGCGGCGTGCCGGGAGAAGCCCTATAAAGGTATGGTGTTTTTTGGCGAGGACGAACAAACGGTCGGGAACCCGTAGCCCGGCTGAGCGCAGCGCGAGCCGGGGAAAAGCGGAGGCGGCATTGCGCGTTGTTTCCCCGGAGGCGGCGCTTGACGCGCCTTGTCCGGGCTACCGGCCCGTGCGATCGGGTAGATACTGTGAACGCCTGCAACTCTTTTCACCACTGTCATCTTCTCCGGCTCCCGGATGACAGGCACAACAACGACAGCGACATCCCGCGCTGTCGT